>CAXSHC010000342.1:0-3127 GCA_964236745.1 uncultured Acetobacteraceae bacterium | reverse complement strand
CGACCCGAACCCCGCCACGCTGGACCTGCAGCAGTCCAGCAGGAACCAGGCCGGGTTGCTGCTGAAGCAGGCTATGGCCGCCACGGCGTCGCCCGCGGAGCGCGGGAGCTACGGGGTGATCCTGGCGCTGCTGAAGAGCCACGACGACGTGTTCAACCGCTACCGGCAGTCCGCTTCCACCGCGATCGACAGCCGGGCGGCGCTGCTCAGCGGCGGCGACCAGCTGACGACCGACACCGAGCAGCTGTTCGCCGCGACCAGCCAGGCCAGCCTGCCGCAGCCCGTGCTGGACGCCGCCGCCGAGCTGGAACGCAACGTGCTGCTGATGCGTGTCGTCAGCTGGCGCTTTCTCGCGACCTTTGATCCGCAGGGGCCTGCCGCCTTCGCGGCCACGGTCAAGGCCGCGGAAGCCTCCGTCCTGCGCCAGAACCACCTCGCACCCCCCAGCATCAAGGCGCTGGTCGGCCAGGTCGACGGCGACCTGTCGACCTATAGCCAGGCGTTCTCGGACTTTTCCGACGCGCGGGCGTCGAGCGAGGCGATCTATTCGGGCGAGCTGCTGCCGCAGATCGCGACCATGGAGCAGCAGCTGGAGCAGGCGGAGGCGGCGCTGACGGGCAAGTTTGACGCCGCCAGCCACAGGAGCGACGTCATCGTCCGCCACGCGTCCCACCTGGGCGAGGTGATCGCCGGGATGGCGCTGCTCGGCGGCATCCTGCTGGCGGTGGTCATCGGCCGCGGCATCGTCCGGCCGCTGACTACGATGACGCGGGCCATGACCCGGCTCGCTTCCGGCGACAAGACGGTGGAGGTGGAAGGGCGTCTCGACAGCGACGAGATCGGCGACATGGCCCGCGCGGTGGAGGTGTTCCGCAGCAACGCGCTGACGGCGGAGAAGCTGTCGGCCGAGGCCGAAGCGGGGCGGGCCACGCGGGAACGGCGTGCGGCCTTGATCGCGGGCTTCGTCGGCAACTTCGAGACCGAGGTGGGCGGACTGGTGTGCCAGCTGTCCTCGTCCTCGACCGAGCTGGAAGCGACCGCCCGCTCGATGGAGGAGACGGCGGGTCACACCAACACGCGTGCGGCGGCGGTGGCGGCTGCGGCCGAGGAGGCCAACTCCGGCGTGCAAACGGTGGCGGTCGCGGCGGACAGGCTCGCCTGCTCCATCGCCGAGATCGGCCGACAGGTCGGGCTGGCGGCGAAGGTGACGGAACGCGCGGTGACGGATGCCAGCCGCACCGACGACATCGTGCACGCCCTTGCCCAAGGTGCTGCGCGGATCGGCGACGTGGTGGGGTTGATCACTTCCATCGCCGGCCAGACCAACCTGCTGGCGCTGAACGCGACCATCGAGGCGGCGCGCGCCGGGGATGCCGGCAAGGGCTTCGCGGTGGTGGCGTCCGAGGTCAAGAACCTGGCGCAGCAGACGGCGCGCGCGACCGACGAGGTGTCGAGCCAGATCGCGCAGATCCAGGCCGCCACTCAGGAAGCGGTGGGGGCGATCCAGTCCATCACCGCCACGATCGGCGAGGTCAGCGTGATCGCCAACGCGATCGCCGTGTCCGTGGAGCAGCAGGGTGCCTCGACCGCCGAGATCGCGCGCAACGTGCAGCTGACCGCGGGAAGCACGAAGGACGTGACCACCAACATTTCCGGCGTCAGCCTGGCCGCCAGCGGCACGGGGGCGGCGGCCGAGCAGGTGCTGGGTGCGGCCGGACACCTGTCCCGGCAGGCCGAGCGCCTGACCTGCCAGGTCCACAGCTTCGTGGCCGAGGTGAAGGCCGCCTGACGCGGAGAACGGGGGCGGATGCGGCCGCAACGGGCGGATCAGCCGCCGTTGCGCGCGCGCCGCATGAAGTCGAGCGCCTCGGTGCGGAAGCCATGCGCGGCGACGATGCTGGTCCCGAAGACGAGGTACGGATCGTCCGGGCCGTCCGCCCGCGGCCACGCCGGAAGGCCGGGGCCGTTCGGGTCGCCGGTCGCGGCGAACCGGGTCCAGGCGGTCATCATCGCGTCCGACAGCGCGCGCTGCTGCGGCGTGGCATCCGGTCCCATGGTGCCGAACACCGGGCGGATCTCATCGGCGTGGCGCGGCGGATGGCCGTCCACCGGCTCGGTGAACAGGTAGCGGAACACGTGCGGGTCGCGCGCGGACGCGGCGCGGGCCAGGGTGCGGGCGCCCTCGTAGAACAGCCCGTCGCCGATGATGTCGGCGCCGTCGCGCAGCACCGTGGTGCCTTGCCGCAGCGGGTAGATCGCCAGCGCCTGCCCGGCCAGCGGCCCGAACAGCGTCGACAAGGCGTGGTCGTACCGGTCCGGGCGTATGCCGGTCCAGGCACGCGCGAAGTCGGCGCCCTCGTCCGCGTTGTCGCCGACGATCAGCCGCATCGACCACATGCGACGCTGCCCCAGCGCCTGCTCCAGCTGCTGCGGCAGCACGCTGCCGTCGACGATCGGGAACGGCAGCGCGACTGGGGCCATCGCCGGGGCCAGCGCCTGGATGCGCGTGTTCCAGGCCAGCAGGGAGGCGGCGGGCGCGTTGCGAAGGGCGGCAAGGTCGGTGCCCGCGGCGAGGCCGGTGCGCTCGGCGGCCGCCAGCGTCGCCAGGTGCCAGCCGATCGCCGGGCTTTCCAGGATCGCCTGCCCGAACAGGCCGGCGGCACGCGGCGAGGTGAGCAGCATCGCCACGGCGGTGCCCCCGGCCGACTCGCCGAACACGGTGACGCGCCCCGGGTCGCCGCCGAAGGCCCCGATGTTGTTGCGCACCCAGCGTAGCGCCGCCATCTGGTCGAGCAGCCCGTAGTTGCCGGAGGTGCCGGCTTCCCGCGTCAGCGCCGGATGGGCCAGGAAGCCGAACACGCCGAGCCGGTAGTTCAGCGTCACCAGCACCACCTTGCGACGCGCCAGGGCCGCGCCGTCATAGGCGGGTTCGGCACCGGAGCCGAACACGAAGCCGCCGCCGTGGATGAACACCATGACCGGAAGCGGCCGGGATGCTCGGCTGGCGAGGCGGGGGGCCCACACGTTCAGGAACAGGCAGTCCTCCGACGGCGGGATGCCCGGCACGGGCATGGCGCGCTGCATGCAGGGCGCTCCCGGCCGGCCGGCGTCGCGCACGCCGGGCCAG
>CAXSHC010000341.1:2915-3173 GCA_964236745.1 uncultured Acetobacteraceae bacterium | reverse complement strand
AGAAACCTTTATGTTATTTGAGGCGGTCAATGGTCCAAATCAGAACATCTTTCGTAAAATCGCCCAAGAAGTCTTTAGAGGCGACTCTCTGTCGCATCTCCAGCAACTCGTTTTCTCTGGAGGTAGCTTCCTATCTTCTCATAATGGAATGATGAATTCCAATTACCACAAGGTGATCTTCAACTCAGAGAGCTGTAAATTCCCGGAACCGCCTCCTCTACCGGGCTGGTCGACTATAGAAGACTCGGCTGATCGAAC
>CAXSHC010000341.1:0-2905 GCA_964236745.1 uncultured Acetobacteraceae bacterium | reverse complement strand
AAAGCAGCAGAACGCGAACAGCGCCAAATGGATTCAGGTGCTAACAGGCCCTAGTCGAGAGCCGCCGCAGCGAAGGCAGCTGAAGGTCAGCTTCTGCCATATGTCGCTCAACAGCGGACTGTCTGTTATCGGCCAATGCCATCTGGTTCCCAACAGACAGAAGCGGCTCCGGTAACTGCAGGCGGGAGTCCTAGTCGCTTCCAAAGTCGTCCAAACCAGCTTGCGGCGCCGATGTGCCGGGCCCGGTTTCGATAGGCGGGGAATTGGCCTAGGCTCCGGATGCGATCGGAGGGATACGGGGTGGACGGAGGAAGGCCGGCAGCGATGCGGGCGACGACGAACGGCAAGCCGCACCCGCGGTCGCTCGGCAGCGGGCGGGCGGCGCGGGTCGTGCCGCCAGAGCGTCCCGGCCCGCCGGACGACACCGCCGCCGCCGGAATCGACATCCGCTCGCCGGACCGGTTCATCAACCGCGAGCTGTCCTGGCTCGACTTCAACCAGCGCGTGGTCGAGGAAGCGGACAACGCCCGCAACCCGCTGCTGGAGCGGGTGCGCTTCCTGTCGATCAGCGCCGGCAACCTGGACGAGTTCTATTCGGTGCGCGTCGCTGGCCTGGTGGGCCAGGTGCGCGAAGGGCTGTCGACGCGGTCGCCGGACGGACGCAGCCCGGCGGGGCAGCTGGCCGGCGTCGCCGAGCGCGCCCGCGCCCTGCTGGGCCAGCAGCAGCGCATCTGGAAGGAGCTCTGCGTCGCCCTGGGCAAGGCCGGCATCACCGTGCTGTCGGCAGGCGGGCTCGACTCGGAGGACCGGGCCTGGCTCGAAACCTGCTTCATGGAGCGGATCTTCCCGATCCTGACCCCGCTGGCGATCGACCCGGCGCACCCGTTCCCGTTCATCCCCAACATGGGGCTGGGCCTGGTGCTGCGGCTGCTTCGCGACGAGGACGACCGGCACGCCATGACCGGGCTGATCATGCTGCCGGGCCAGGTCGACCGGTTCGTCCGGCTGCCGACCCGCCCGGGTGCGTCCAAGGGGTCGACGCAGGCCCGCTTCATCATCCTGGAGGAGCTGATCGGGGTGTTCCTCGACCGGCTGTTCCCCGGCTTCCATGTCGGCGGCGGCGGGGTGTTCCGGGTGATACGCGACACCGACGTGGAGTTCGAGGAGGAAGCGGAGGACCTGGTTCGCTCCTACGAGACGGCACTCAAGCGCCGGCGACGCGGGGTGGTGATCCACCTGGACATCGCCCACGGCATGCCGCCGGAGCTCGCCCAGCTGGTCGCGGACGAGTTCGACGTGCCGCTGGCGGAAGCGCAGAAGCACGAAGGGCTGGTCGGCGTGGTGGACGTCCGGCAGGTGATCGAAAGCGACCGCGCCGACCTCCTGTTCCCGCCCTACGTGCCGCGCTTCCCCGAGCGCATACGCGACTTCGGCGGCGACTGCTTCGCGGCCATACGCGCCAAGGACATCATCGTCCACCACCCGTTCGAGAGCTTCGACGTGGTAGTGCAGTTCTTGCGCCAGGCAGCGCTGGATCCGGCGGTGCTGGCGATCAAGCAGACGCTGTACCGCACCTCGCGCGACAGCCCGATCGTCAAGGCGCTGATCGAGGCAGCCGAGAACGGCAAGTCGGTCACCGCCATGGTGGAGCTGCGCGCGCGCTTCGACGAGGAAGCCAACATCCGCCTCGCCCGCACCCTGGAAGCGGCGGGGGTGCAGGTGGTGTTCGGCTTCGCCGAGCTGAAAACGCACGCCAAGCTCAGCCTGGTGGTGCGCCGCGAAGGCGGCACCGTGCGCTCGTATGCGCATTTCGGCACCGGCAACTATCATCCGATCACGGCGCGCATCTACACCGACCTCAGCTTCTTCACCGCCGACCAGGGGCTGGCACGCGATTCCGCCCGGCTGTTCAACTACATGACCGGCTATGCCAAGCCGAACTCGATGGACGCGCTGGCTTTCTCCCCGCTCACCATACGCTCGACGCTGGTGGCGCTGATCGACAAGGAGATCGGCTTCGCGGAGGCGGGCAAGCCCGCGCAGATCTGGCTCAAGATGAACTCCATGGTCGACGACGAGCTGATCGACCGGTTGTATGCGGCGTCGTGCGCCGGCGTGCGCATCCTGGTGATCGTGCGCGGCATCTGCTGCCTGCGGCCCGGCGTGCCGGGGTTGTCGGAGAACATCCAGGTCAAGTCCATCGTCGGACGGTTCCTGGAGCACAGCCGCATCTTCGTGTTCGGCAACGGGTCGCGCCTGCCGTCGCGCGAGGCCCTGGTGTTCATCAGCAGCGCCGACTGGATGGCGCGCAACATGGACTGGCGGGTGGAAAGCATGGTGCCGGTGCGCAACGCCACCGTGCACGCCCAGGTGCTCGACCAGATCATGGTGATGGAGCTGAAGGACAACCTCCAGTCCTGGACCCTGGACGCCGAGGGCGTCTGGACGCGGCTCGACCCGGGGACCAAGCCGTTCTCGGCGCACGAGTACTTCATGACCAACCCGTCGCTGTCGGGGCGCGGCTCGGCCGGGCAGAAGGTGGCGCTGCCCGTGGTGCGGCCGCTGCCCAGGCGCCCGGACCGGATCCTGGAGGATTGAGCGCCGTGAGCCATGCCGTTTCCGCCGGTGCCACGCCCAGTCCGGCGCCCAGTCCCGCGCCCGGTCCCACGCTCATCCGGGCGCCGCGCGCCGCGGTGGTCGACCTCGGCTCCAACTCGGTGCGCCTGGTGGTGTTCGAGGGCAAGGCGCGCAACCCGGTCACCATCTTCAACGAGAAGGGCACGGTGCGCCTCGGGCGCGGGCTGGAAAACACCGGGCTGCTCAACCCCGACGGCGTGGTGCAGGCGCTGGCGCTGATGCGTCGCTTCCATGCGGTGGCGCTGAGCCTGGGCGCCGACCCGTTCGG
>CAXSHC010000340.1:2248-3192 GCA_964236745.1 uncultured Acetobacteraceae bacterium | reverse complement strand
GTAGGCGTTGCGCCGGGTGTCGGCCACCACGTGGGCGAGGCAGTTCATGCGCGTATCGCCCGACCAGAACAACGCGGGCAGCGGACGCCTGGCATCCAGCGCGTTGCGCCGGCGGTAGCCCGGCATGTGCAGCCAGTACATGCCGCGCACGTATTCGCGCCAGCCGAGCACCTGCCGCACGAAGCCCTCGACTGCGTTCAGCGGCGCCAGCCCTTCGCGCCAAGCCCGTTCCGCGGCACGGCACACCGCCAGCGGGTCGAGCAGGCCGAGGTTGAGCGAGGTCGACACCAGCGCGTGGAACAGCACCGGGTCGCCGGAGCGCATGAAGTCCTGCCAGTCGCCGAACGCTTCGAGCCGCTCGCCCAGGAAGTGGTCCAGCGCCAGCGCCGCCTGTTCCGCCGTCACTGGCAGCGAGAAGTCCTCCACGCTGCCGAAGTGATCGCCGAACCGTTGCGACACCAGCGCCATCACCGCTTGCGTGGTGGCATCGGGGGGAAAGCGCGGGGCGGACGGCGGCCTGACCCCGGGCGGCATGCGCTTGCGGTTCTCGGCGTCGTAGTTCCAGCGGCCGCCGACCGGGGCGTCGTCCTCCATCAGCAGGCGGTGACGGCGGCGCATGGCGCGGTAGAAGAACTCCATGCGCGGCTCCGAGCGCCCCTCGGCCCAGTGCCGGAACTCGCGCAGTCCGCACAGGAAGCGGGTGTCGTCGAGGATCTCGACCGGAATGCCGAAGCGCTCCTGCCAGCCGGACATTTCCTCCAGGAGGCGCCATTCTCCGGGAGCCGTGACCACCACCCGGTCCGGACGGTGCGCGGCTATGGCGCGAAGCACCTCGCCGCGCAGGCTGTGGGTGTTGGCGGGGTCGTCCAGCGCCGTGTAGGCGAGGCGCACGCCGCGCTGGCGCAGCCGTGCCGCGAAGTGCCGCATGCCGGACAGCACCAGCA
>CAXSHC010000340.1:1050-2238 GCA_964236745.1 uncultured Acetobacteraceae bacterium | reverse complement strand
CGATCTTCTTCTGGTGGTGGCGCACATAGGTGCACTCGTCCCGCACCTCGGCCATCAGCACCACGTCGCGGACCGGGTCGATCCCGTCCAGCGCGGGCAGCCGGTCCGACAGCTGGTCACCCAGCACCAGGCGCAGGGTGCCGCCACTTCCTCCGCTGGGGCTTCCCCCGTCGCTTCCCCTGGGGCTCATGCGGGGCGCCGTCGCAGCAGCAGGCGCACGGAGCCCAGGTTGCGCGCGTGCGGATGCACCGCCGCCAGCACCAGGGGCCGCAGGTCGCTCCTGTCCAGCCAGTGCGGCAGCTCGCGTCGCAGGATGCCGCCCTCGGGTCCCGAGCCGGCGCCGGTGATGATCTCGACGCAGCGCAGCCGTTCGGCCTGAGCACGCAGCAGAAAGGCATGCAGCATGCGGAACGCCGGCTGCGCCGCCTGGCCATGGAGGTCGAGTCTGCGCTGCGGCCGGAGCTTGCCGTTGGACAGGGCGCGCCAGCTGGTGTCGTCCAGCCCGCCATGTCGCACGCCGATGCGCACCGGCGGCCGGACCGGGTGCGGGCGCTGCGGCGCGATTGCCGCGGCGACAGCCGGACCCGGCGCCGCCGGCCCTGCGAGCCCGTCCGGCACCACGGCCATAGCGGCTGGCGTTGACGGCTTCGGATCCGGATGGCGGCCTTTCAACGGCCGCACCTCGTGCATCACGTTGAGCCACAGGCGCTGCTCGTCCTGGCCCAACCGGCGCGCCACCATGTCCTTCTCCGCGCGGTCTGATGCCTGCAAGCCCGGCCGTCCCGACGGTTTCCTTCTCTCATGGCTCCGGTTCGGCGGCCAGGGTCGCCCTGGACCGGCCGCCCTGGACCGGAACCGCTGCCCGACCGTATGAGCGTCCGCGTGAGGTTCGCCTTTCTGATCTTCGCGGTACTGGGCGGACTCTGGACGCGTGGCCGGGTACAGCCGCTGCGTGCCTACGACCAGCCGTTCTACCTCGGCATCGCCTTCGACCTGCTTCATCACGGCCGCTACACCGACGGCTACCGCTTCGCCGGCGGCGACGCGGTCACAATGCGGCCGTCCGGCATGCGCTTCACGCCGCTCTACCCGGCCCTGCTGGCGGCGGCGGCCACGGTCGACCCGTCGCTGCGCCGCGGCATGGACTGCCTGGTGGCGCATGGCGGCGGGGCGGCCTCCTGCACCCGG
>CAXSHC010000340.1:347-1040 GCA_964236745.1 uncultured Acetobacteraceae bacterium | reverse complement strand
CCCGTCGGTGCGGTGGCTGCAGTTCCTCCTTCTGGCGGCGACCATGGGGATGCTGTGCTGGTGCGGGCAGCGCTGCTCCGGACGGCCACGCACCGGCATCCTCGCCTTGGGGCTGGCGCTCATGACCGCGCCGCTGCTGCTGTCATCGGTCGACTACCTGATGACGGAGATCGTCAGCCTGTTCCTGATCGTGGCGTCGCAGGCACTGGCACTTCGCGCCCTGCCCGCGGACGAGGCGCCGTGGCGACCCGATCCGGCGTGGCTGTTCGCGTCCGGCCTCGTTCTCGGACTCGCGGTGCTGTCCCGGCCGGCGTTTGCGCTGCTGGCGGTGGCGGCGCTGGCGGCCGGGACCGTGAGCCTGGCGGCGGCTCCCCGGCGCGACCGGCTGCAAGCGCTCGCCGGCTTCGCAGCCGGGCTCGGCTGTGTCGTGCTGCCCTGGATCCTGCGCAACGCCGTCGTGCTGGGGCGGCCGGCGCTGACCTTCGGCTACGCGTCGCACACCCTGGTGCAGCGATTGTCGTTCGACTCGATGAGCTGGCACGAGTACGGCATGAGCTTCCTGTGCTGGCTGCCGGACGGCAACGGGCTGGGCGCCATGCTGGACGGTCCGCATGCCTGCGACCGGTTCGGCTGGGACGACCATCGCGACAGCTTCTACGCGATCGGCATCGGCCCGATGCTGAACCGCACGCT
>CAXSHC010000340.1:0-337 GCA_964236745.1 uncultured Acetobacteraceae bacterium | reverse complement strand
CACCACTTCCTGCTGCACGATCCCCTGCGCCAGCTGGGCTGGCACGCCCTGGTCACGATCCCGCTCGCGCTGCGGGGCTGCTTCGTCGACCACTGGTGGGGCTTCGTGCTGGCGCCGGTCTGCGCGTGGTTCACGGCGCAGGCGCTTCGCCCCCGCGGGCCCGGCGCACGTCGCTTCCTCCTGTTGTGCCTGCCGGGCTGGTTCATGCTCGGCCTCAACGCGGCGGTCGCGGTGAACCAGGTGCGCTACAACCTGATGCTGGTGCTGCCGTTCTCGGTGGCGGGCGCGCCGGCGCAAAAGCAGGTTATGGGCGCACGGGCGGCGCGTCGCGAAACCT
>CAXSHC010000339.1:0-3203 GCA_964236745.1 uncultured Acetobacteraceae bacterium | reverse complement strand
GTTCGTGGCGGCGATGGGTGCGCTGGCCGGACGGGTGACGCCCGAGCGGCAGGCAGGATGGCTGGTGCTGGCAACGCAGCTGGTGCTGCTGCGCTCGCAGCTGATGCTCCCGGCCAGCCCGGCAGAGGCACAGGCGGCCGAGCAGGACGCGGTGCGGGAAGAACGGCGGCTGGAGGAGCGGCTGCGGATGCGGGCGGCGGTGGCGTGGCTGGAGGCGCGGCCGCAACTGGGACGGGACACCTTCGTTCGGCCGCCGTCCAGGAAGCCCGGCCGCACCGAGACCAGGATGGCGCTGATGGAGGCGTGCCTCGTGGTGCTGCGCGGGCGCAGCAACCGGCCGGAGGCAGCCCCGGTCTACCAGCCGGTGCTGGTCCGGCTGTGGCGGGTGGAGCAGGCGCTGGCGCGGATCCGCCACATGCTGGCCGAGGATCCGCAGGGCGGGGAGCTCGCGCACTTCGTGCCGCCACACGAGCCGATGGTGGGGCAGGGGGCGGATCGGCTCCGACAGGTGCGAGGGGCGGTGGCCGGGACCTTCGTGGCGTGCCTGGAGCTCGCCCGGCAGGGCGAGGTCGAGGCCGAGCAGGACCAGCTGTTCGAGCCGGTCCGGATCAGGTTGCCGCAGATGGGTGGGTGCTCGGAGTCTTACCGGTAGCGAGCCAGCCAGTGCGCATAGGGCGGCGGCAGCGTCGCCCATGCCGGGTTCTCGACCTCAAGCGCCTTGGCGGCAGCATACGGCCAGTGCGGATCGGCGAGAAGCGGACGACCGAGCATGATCAGGTCGACCTTGCCGTCGCGGACCAGGGCGTCTGCCTCCGAGGGCTTGGAGATGTACCAGCTGGTGGTGCCGGGCAGCCCCGTTTGCTGCCGCACCTGGCGGGCAACGTCGGCCATGAAGTTCGGTGCCCAGGGGATGTTGGCATCGGGCGTGTTGAAGCCGATCGAGACGTCGACGAAGTCCAGCCCCTCGGCCTTCATCCGCGACAGCAACGCGATCGCCTCGCCCAGCATTGCGTCGTTGCCGTCGAACTCGACCACGCCGAGGCGCACCGTCAGCGGTCGGTCCTGCGGCCAGACCGCCCGGACCGCGACCAGGGTCTCGAACAGGTAGCGGGCGCGGTTCTCCGCGCTGCCGCCATACTGGTCGCTGCGGTGGTTGGAGATCGGGGAGAAGAAGTTCTGTGCCAGGTAGCCGTGCGCCATGTGCAGCTCGAGCCAATCGAAGCCGAGCTCGCGGGCCCGGATCACCGCCTTCACCGTATCGGACTGCACCCGGGCGATCTCGTCCAGGCCCATCTCGTGCGGCACCCGATCCAGGGTGCCGCCGAAGGCGAGCGGAGACGGGGCGATCGTGGTCCAGGCATTTGGCCGACCTTCAGGGATGTGGTCGTCCCCCTCCCAGGGACGATTGGCCGAGGCCTTGCGTCCAGCATGGGCGATCTGGATGCCCGGCACCGCGCCGGCCTCGCGGATCGAGGCGACTACGGAACGCAGCGCCTCGGCCTGGACGTCGTTCCAGAGCCCGAGGTCGCCCCAGGTAATGCGGCCCTCAGGAGCGACCGCGGTTGCCTCGACCACCACCAGCCCGGCGCCGCCACGCGCCAGCGAGGCGTAGTGCACCCGGTGCCAGTCGTTGATCACGCCGTCGATGGCCATGTATTGGCACATCGGCGACACGGCGATCCGGTTGCGCAGGGTAGTGCCTTTGAGGGTGTAGGGGTCGAACAAGCCCGGCATGGTGACCTCGATCAGGGAGTTCTACTGCCTCGAGCGGCGTCTCGGCTTCTGGGGTCCCCCAGGACGCGTACGCCGTAGCCGAGGCGGCCAAAACAGCTCGCCGAACCATGTATGCACACCGGTCGACGCTGCAAACCCATGCTGACACGATGGTCCACCACGGTCGGCTCCTCACACGCGCTTCGTGACGCGTTCGGTATCCTGACTGGCACAGCCGCCTGATCGTACGCCGGAAGGCTACCCTTGTATGAGACAGCGGTCGTCGCGATCTCGCCTGACGATCAGCGAGGGGGCCTGTCCATGTCATCCAGCCAAACGCCTGTCTGGTTTATCACCAGTTGCTCGACCGGGTTCGGCCGCGAGCTCGCCAAGCTGGTGCTCGCGCGCGGCTGGCGTGCCGTGATGACCGCGCGCAACCCGGCGCAACTCGACGATCTTCTCGAAGGTCGCGCCGATCAGGCGCTGGCGCTCGGCTCGACGGCACCGACCGCACGAACGTCCGGGACGCCGTCGAGGAGGCCGAGCGCAAGTTCGGGCGGATCGACGTGCTGGTGAACAACGCCGGCTACGGCTACCTGGCTGCCATCGAGGAAGGCGAGGACGAGGGCATACGGGCCCAGTTCGAGACCAACGTGTTCGGCTTGATCGCGCTGACGCAGGCGGTGCTGCCGCTGATGCGCACACAGAAGAAGGGCCACGTGGTCAACATCTCGTCGATCGGCGGCCTCGTGAGCTTTGCGGCGACCGGCTTCTACCATGCGACGAAGTATGCGGTCGAAGGCCTGTCGGAGAGCCTGTCGATCGAGGGCGCGCCGCTCGGCATCAAGGTGACGATCGTCGAGCCGGGTCCGTTCCGCACCGACTGGGCCGGCCGCTCGATCATCGAGAGCGGGACGACGATCGACGCCTACGACGAGACTGCCGGCGCCCGCCGACGCCAGACCCGCGAGCGGAGCGGCAACCAGGCGGGCGACCCCGTGCGCGGGGCGGAAGCGATCATCACCGCCGTGACGGCGGAGAACCCGCCGCTTCGCCTCCTGCTCGGGGCACCCGCGTTCGAGTTGGCGCACGCCAAGCTCGACCGGCTCCGCGCCGAGTTCGAGACCTGGAAGGAGGTCACGCTCGACGCCGACTACCCGGAGCACCGCAAGACGCTCTAGCCGGCTCGCGTGACGTCAGGGCCTGTGCGGCGGACGCGACGGGTCGATCCCAGGTGAACCTACTTGGCTGCCCCCGCCAGACTTGTCGCGTCGTAGCTGCTCAACCCCGTGTAGAGCCTCGCTGCATCGAGCACGCCCAGTCCTGTCGTCTGGTCGTAGCCGGATTGAGCCATGACCCCAATCCCCTAGAGTCTCCCGGTCCATGCCATTCAGCACCGCCGCCTCGGTGCGGGGCTGCCCATCACCCCCAACGCCATGTCCCCCAGCCATTCGCATCAGCGACATCGAAGTCGAGTTTGGCCAGGATGG
>CAXSHC010000338.1:0-3238 GCA_964236745.1 uncultured Acetobacteraceae bacterium | reverse complement strand
GCCGGCGACGAAGATGTTGGCCGGTTTGTGGTACAGGTCGAGTGGCGAGCCGACCTGCTCCACCCGTCCCGCCTGCAGCACCACGATCTTGTCGGCCATGGTCATGGCCTCGATCTGGTCGTGGGTGACATAGATCATGGTGGTCGCCAGCTCCTCGTGCAGGCGCGCGATCTCGATGCGCGTCTGGCCACGGAGCGCTGCGTCGAGGTTGGACAACGGCTCGTCGAACAGGAACACCTTGGGCGCCCGCACGATGGCCCGCCCGATCGCCACGCGCTGCCGCTGTCCGCCGGACAGGTCCTTGGGCTTGCGGTCCAGGTAGGGCCCCAGCTGCAGGATGCGCGCCGCTTCCTTGACTTTGGTGTCGCGCTCCGCCTTGGGCACCTTCGCCAGCCGAAGCGCGAAGCCCATGTTGTCCGCCACCGTCATGTGCGGGTAGAGCGCATAGGACTGGAACACCATTGCCAGGCCCCGCTCGGAGGGTCCCACGTCGTTGACGCGCTGGCCGTCGATCGTCAGGTCGCCGCCGGTGATCTGCTCGAGCCCGGCGATCATGCGCAGCAGGGTGGACTTGCCGCAGCCCGAGGGGCCCACGAACACGACGAACTCGCGATCGTCGATGTCGAGATCGATGCCCTTGATGACCTCGACCGGGCCATAGGCCTTGCGAACGTTGCGAAGCGAAAGGGTGGCCATGATGGGTTCCTACTTGACCGCGCCGAAGGTCAGTCCCTGCACCAGCTGCTTCTGGCTGAACCAGCCGAAGATCAGGATCGGCGCCACCGCCATGGTCGACGCGGCCGACAGCTTGGCGAAGAACAAACCTTCCGGCGACGAGAACGATGCGATGAAGGCGGTGAGGGGGGCGGCATGCGACGAGGTGAGGTTGAGGCTCCAGAACGCCTCGTTCCAGCATAGGATCAGCGACAACAGGCCGGTGGAGGCGACGCCCGGCAGCGTCAGCGGCATCAGCAGGTGCCACACCTCGCCCCAGGTGGTGGCGCCGTCCATGCGGCCGGCTTCCAGGATCTCGTGCGGCACCTCCTTGTAGAAGGTGAACAGCATCCACACGACGATCGGCAGGTTCATCAGCGCGTAGATGACGATCAGCCCGGAGCGGGTGTCGAGCAGCCCGCTGCTGCGGAACAGCAGGTAGATCGGCACCAGCACGCCCACCGGCGGCAGCATCTTGGTCGACAGCATCCACAGCAACGTGCCGCGGGTGCGCGCCGTGGGATGGAACGCCATCGAATACGCCGCCGGGATCGCCAGCAGCAGCGCCAGGATCGTGCCGCCGATGGAGATCGCGATGCTGTTGAAGGCGAAGGCGAGGTAGTTGGCGCGCGCGAACACTTCGCCATACGAGGCCAGCGTCGGCTGGAAGAACAACCGTGCCGCGATGGCGTCGGTCTCGCTCTTGAAGCTGGTCAGCACCATCCAGAAGATCGGAAAGAACAGCAGCAGCGCCACCGCCCATCCGAGCACGGCGACCAGCACGCGTCTGCCCAGGCTGTCTGTCATCTCTAGGTTTCCAGCCTGCGGGCGACGGTGCGCACCAGGAAGAAGGCGACGATGTTGGCCAGCACGATCGCCACCACGCCGCCGGCGGACGCCCCGCCCACGTCGAACTGCAGCAGTGCCCTGGAATAGATCAGGAAGGCGAGGTTGGTGGTGGCGTTCCCCGGCCCGCCCGAGGTGGTGACGAAGATCTCCGCGAACACGCTGAGCAGGAAGATCGTCTCGATCATGATCACCACGCTGATCGCTCGCGACAGGTGCGGCAGCGTGATGAAGAAGAACTGGGCGATCATGCCGGCCCCGTCCATGCGTGCCGCCTCGCGCTGCTCGTTGTCGAGCGACTGCACCGCGGTCAGCAGGATCAGCAGCGCGAACGGCAGCCATTCCCACGACACGATGGCGATCACCGAGATCAGCGGGAACTGCGAGAACCAGTCCACCGGCTGCATCCCGAAGGCGTGCGCCACCACGCCGAGCACCCCGTAGATCGGGTGCATCATCAGGTTCTTCCACACCAGCGCCGCCACCGTCGGCATGACGAAGAACGGCGAGATCGCCAGCACCCGGGCGACGTTGCGCCCGGGGAACGGCTGGTTGAACAGCACCGCGAGCAGGGTGCCGAGCCCCACCGTGATCACCAGTACCGAGGCCAGCAACACCAGGGTGTTGCGGAGCGAGGCCCAGAAGTCCGGGTCGGTGACCAGATAGGCGTAGTTGTTGATCCCGGCGAAGCCATGCGTCGTCGGGTCAAGCAGGTTGTAGTTCCTGAACGAGAACCACAGCGTCATCGCCAGCGGGACGATCATCCACACCAGCAGCACGGCTACGGAGGGCATCACCAGGAAGCTTCGTGCCGGAGCGGACGCGCCGGGTGCCGCGTCCTCCGGAACGGTTCCGGGCCCGATCGAGGTCGCCGACATCGAGGCGCGCTCCTACTTCTTGGGGTAGCCCGCCTGACGCATGGTGCGGGCGGTCGCCGACTGCGCCGAGGCCAGCGCTTGGTCCACCGTGGACTGTCCGGTCAGCACGCCGGCAATGGTCTGGCCGACCTGGGTGCCGATGCCCTGGAACTCCGGGATCGCCACGAACTGGGCGCCGACATACGGCCGCGGCTGCTGCGTCTGGCCGTTCGGGTTGGCCGAGTTGATCGCGGCGAGCACGAAGCCAGCGAACGGCGCCACCGCCTTGTAGTCCGCGTTGTCGTAGGTGCTCTGGCGCGTGCCGGGCGGCACCGCGACCCAGCCATTCTGCTTCGCCACCAGCGCTACGTACACCTTGGACGTCGCCCAGGTGACAAAGGTGCGCGCTGCCTCCTGTTGCTTTGACGAAGTCGGGATCGCCAGGTTCCAGCTCCACAACCAAGTCGGACCGCCAGTATACGAGCCAGTCGGGATCGCCGCGAAGCCGACCTTGTCCGACACCTGGCTCTGCTTCTTGTCGAATAGCAGGCCGGATGCAACGGTGGAGTCGATCCACATGCCGCAATGCCCGGACGAGAACAGCGCCAGCGTCTCGTTGAACCCGTTGGACGAGATTCCCGGAGGCCCGTCCGCCTTCAGGATGTCGGCGTAGTAGGTGATGGCGGTCTTCCACGCCGGGGTGTTGATGGTGGGCTTCCAGGCGCTGTTGAACCATTGCCCGCCATCGGCATCCACCAGGGTGGTGACGTAGGCCATGTTCTCGCCCCAGCCCGGCTTGCCGCGCAGGCACATGCCGTAGA
>CAXSHC010000337.1:0-3256 GCA_964236745.1 uncultured Acetobacteraceae bacterium | reverse complement strand
CGGTGGATCTCGTCGATGAACAGCACGTCGCGCGGCTGAAGGTTGGTCAGGATCGCGGCCAGGTCGCCGGAGCGCTGGATCACCGGGCCGGAGGTGGCGCGGAAGCCGACGCCCAGCTCGCGGGCCACGATCTGCGCCAGGGTGGTCTTGCCGAGCCCCGGCGGCCCGTGCAGCAGCACGTGGTCCAGCGCCTCGCCGCGCCCGCGCGCCGCCTGGATGAAGATCGACAGGTTCTCGCGACTGGCGCGCTGGCCCACGAAGTCGTCCAGCACCTGCGGGCGCAGCGTGGCCTCGGCCGCGTCCTCCTCCGCGCGTCGCGCGTCGATCGCGCGTCTTGTATCGTCGGCGTCGGCCGCGCGCCTTCCGTCATCCGCGTCGGTCGCGCGCCCTGCATCGCCAGCGCCGGTCGCGCGCTTCTTCTTCCCGTTTGCCCCGCTCATCGCGCCAGCTCCTTCAGGCTGTCACGGATCACCGTGTCGAGCCGCGCCCCCTGCCCCAAACGCTCCACCACGCGCCCCACCACCGGATGCGCTTCCACCCGTCGGAAGCCGAGCCCGGCCAGGGCGGCCAGCGCGTCGCCCTCCAGCCCGCCGCCGCCGCCGGCGCTCCTGGCCCCGACCACGCCGCTGCCCGTCGGCATGCCGCCGGCCTTGTCCTTGAGCTCGCCCAGGATGCGGTCGGCCAGGCGCGGGCCAACGCCGGGTGCGCGTGTCAGGCTGGCGCGGTCGGCGCTGGCGATGATCGCCACCAGCTCGCGCGGCGAGATCGCCGACAGGATGCCGAGCGCCACCTTGGCGCCGACGCCCTGCACGGTGGTGAGCAGTCGGAACCAGTCGCGCTCGGCCGCCTCGGCAAAGCCGTAGAGCAGGATCGCGTCCTCCCGCACCACCGTCTCGACCAGCACGCGCGCCACCTCCGGCGGATGCGGCAGCGCAGACAGGGTGCGGGTCGAGGCCTGCACGAGGTAGCCGACCCCGCCCACGTCCACCACGCAGCGGTCGCTCTCGACCTGGGCCAAAAGCCCCGTGAGCAGGGCGATCATGCCGGGGAATGCCGGAAGCACAGGGCGGGGCGGGGCGGGGCGGTCGAGAACAAGGAAGGGTTCCGTCGCATCGGGAGGATCACGAGCGTTGCATAGCACGCCGTGTCCCGCACGGCAGAGGATCGCTCGCCGCACGGCGTCCATGCCCGGCGCCCCGTCCATGCCGCATCTTCGGCCCCCGGCCGGCGACGCGGGCGCGACCGGCAACGCCCTGGGTGCAACGCGGCGATCCGGACGCGGCCACTGCGAGACCAATCACAGCGTGCAACACGATACGACACCGCTATGTAGCAATCGGCGTCACCATTTTTCCGGTCTGGCTGCTTGCTAACGATGTTACCTTGCTTTAACCCGACATCACCGTAACGAGACGACAGGAACCTTTGAAAAGAACTAATGCCAGATTGTTATCTTCGAAAGTTTGAGTTTTTAGAAGGCTACTTTGCGCATCGAGTTGCCAACCGGAGTTGCCTTCTAACGGAACGACAGGATTTCGTCACGTTCCGCACGACATCGAACAGCCAAGGAACATCCTGATGAGCATTGCTATCCGGGCCGCAGTGGCCTGCGCCTTATCGTCCTGCATCGCCGTCGGAGCGCGTGCGCAAACTTTGCCGACCATCACCAATCCGGTGGTCATCAACCTGTCCGCACCGGGCGGCGCTCCGGCTTCCGCCGCAGCGGTGACGCTGTTGGCGCCGGGAAGCGGCACGAATGGCCCGCAAACCGCGCAGGTCGGCGTGAACGTGAAGTGCTCCAAGAGCAACTACCTGGCGTCCAACACGGTCGGCGAAGTCGACTGCCTTTATTCGCTGTTGCGGCAGGACGGCCCGAACAGTGACGGCAGCGGCCTGCTGATCGACGCCCAGAACACCGGCATGGGATTCCTGTCCGATACCGAAATGGTCGCATCGTCAGTGAACCGTTCAACCAACGTCGCCAACCTCGCCGTCGACATACAGGAAGGTGTCATCAACCGCGGCACCACCATGTATGGCGTGGTTTATGACGCCAAGACCGGCAACGGCGACACCGGCATGGTGGTGCAGGCCAGCGCCGGTGCCAGCTGGAACTACGCCCTGCGCGCCATGAACGGCTCGGGCGTGCAGTACTTCTCGCTCGACGGCCAGGGCAACACGATCCAGAGCGGGACCGCAAACATCAACGGCGTCTACGTGAAGGGCGTGCTGCAGGCGAGCGCCTCGCCGGTCAACGGCGTCGCGGAAACCCGCACCGTCAGAAAGGCCGACTGCGGAACGATCATGCGCAGCACCTCCGACACGGCCGTCACGCTTTCGGTGCCGAACGGCCTGCCGGTGGGATGCCGCATCAACATCATCCAGGCAGGACAAGGATCCGTGCGGATCGCGGGGAATGGCACCATGCGCAGCGAGCGCCTCCGCGCGCAGTCGGCGGTGCAGGTGACGCAAGGGCGCTTCGCCGAAGCCTCGTTGCTGATCGACAGCAGGTCGAGCTTCCTGCTCGGCGGCCAGGTGTCGGACACGGGCGGCGGTGCCGCGCTGGCCGATGCCGCTCGCGTTTCCTCCTCGCCGATGGTGTCGCTCGCATCCTGGCATCCGGGAAGCTCGGAAACCGCAGACCCGCGCTGACGCGTCAGCCGGGCTTCCGACGCCGGGGTCCGGGCGACCCCTGCCCGGGGTGCCGCCGGTTCCGGCCGGCGGAAGTCGCCACCAGCACGTCGCTGGCATCAGCACCGAGCAGGCGCAGTTGCGTCGGCTCGGCACCGGCTGCGTCCGCCGACGCCTCTCCCTGGGCGCCGAGCGGGATCGGCCAGAAGCATTCCACCCGCCCGTCCTCGCCACGCAGCGCCAGGAACACCACGCGGTCGACCGCACCCGCCGGGGCCGCTTCCAGCGCCAGCCGGAACACGAGCCCTTCCGCCTTGTCGCCGCCCAGCGCCATGGTCAGCTGTTGCGCCTCGATCACCTGGCGGCGCAGTGTGCGGTTGGTCGGCTCGTCGGCCGATCCGCGGAAGAAGCGCACCGGCACGTCCTCGATCAGGAACACGAAGTGGTGGCTGCCATCCAGCACGGTGAGCCAGTTGTGCGTGCCGCGCTCCGCCGCGCGCTGCAGGCGTTGCCGGCCGAAGGCATAGGCGCGGCAGCCGATCGACCAGGTGTCGTCGCCCATCTCGATCGAGGCGAGCTTAACCGCGTCCCGGCGCGCATGCGCCAGAAGCAGTGAGCACACCCG
>CAXSHC010000336.1:2599-3305 GCA_964236745.1 uncultured Acetobacteraceae bacterium | reverse complement strand
GCCTATGAACCAGTGATCGCGCCCGCTGTGAATCCTGAATGTCAATCCGGTCTAGGCCGGATGGGAGCTTCGCCGCGACAGGCCAAGCCTTTATTCGGCATTTACCGGCAGAACGGGATCAGGCCGGCGCAAACGCGGTTGGCTTGTCCCGCAGGAAGGGCATGGTGCAGCATCCTGGGCAACCCGTTGCCCGGACACCAGCAATGCGTGACGCCAGAGGCGATGGCGCCCGCTACCCCAGCAACCGCCCGATCACCCGTGCGGTGTAGTCCACCACCGGGATGATGCGGCCGTAGTTGATGCGCTGCGGGCCGATCACGCCGATGGCGCCGACGATGCGGTTAGCCTCGTTGCGTGCCGGCGCCACCACCATGGACACCCCGGACACGCCGAACAGCCCGCTTTCCGCGCCGATGAAGATGCGCACCCCGTCGCTGCGCTCCGCCAGGTCGAGCAGCTGCAGCATGGTTTCCTGCGACTCCAGCCGGTCGAACAGCATGCGGATGGTGGACAGCCGCTCGATCTGCGTCACGTCCGACAGCAGGCGCGACTGGCCGCGCAGGAACAACGAGCCGCCCCTGCCCTCGCCGCCCCAGATCGCCAAGCCGGACTCCACCACGCCGGCCGCGAGCTGGTCGAGCTCGGTGCGGTTGGCCGCCCGCTCCTCATCCACGTGCCGGCGCAGTTCCGCCAGGGACAGGCCGGC
>CAXSHC010000336.1:0-2589 GCA_964236745.1 uncultured Acetobacteraceae bacterium | reverse complement strand
TGAGGTAGTTGCCGGCTTCCACCAGGGCGGACGGCGGCAGGCCGGCCGGGATCTCGATCACCCGGTTCTCGACCTGCCCGTCGGTGCCGACCAGGATCACCAGCGCGCGGCCGGAGCCCAGCGCCACGAACTCGATGTGCTTGATCTGCCCGTCGCCTTTGGGCGCCAGCACCAGCCCTGCCGCGGCCGACAAGCCCGACAGCATCGCCGACGCGTCCGCCAGCGTGTCCTGGAGCGAGCGGCCGCGGGTTTCCAGCGTGCGCACGATGGTGTCGCGCTCGTCGTCCGACAGGCTGCCGAACTGCAGCAGCCCGTCCACGAACAGGCGCAAGCCCTTCTCGGTCGGCATGCGGCCGGCGGAGGAATGCGGCGCGAACAGCAGGCCCGCCTCGGTCAGGTCGGCCATCACGTTGCGGATGGTCGCCGGCGACAACGGCACCGGCAGGCGGCGCGACAAGGTGCGGCTGCCGACCGGGTCGCCGGTCTCGACGTACTGCTCGACGATCTCGCGCAGGATCGCAGCCGACCGGGGATCCAGAAGGGGCGGCAGCGGCCGGGCCGGCATGGGTCGGTCGATCATGGACGTGTCACGCATACAAGGTTAGGAAGCCGCCGCCGATACCGCAACCGAAACACCGGCTGGCGGTATCGCCCGGCCTCGGGCTATCTGCCGCATCAGCCCAGCTTCCCGAGGACATTCCCATGCGCCCATCCGGCCGTGCCGCCGATGCGCTCCGCAGCCTTTCCATCGAGCCGGGCTTCTCCCACCACGCCGAAGGCTCGGTGCTGATCCGCGCCGGCCGTACGGAAGTGCTGTGTACTGCCACCGTGGAAGGGCGCGTGCCGGGCTTCCTGCGCGGCCAGGGGCTGGGCTGGATCACCGCTGAGTACGGCATGCTGCCGCGCGCCACTCACAAGCGCGGCGACCGGGAAGCGGCGCGCGGCAAGCAGTCCGGCCGCACCCAGGAGATACAGCGCCTGATCGGTCGCTCGCTTCGCGCCGTCACCGACCGCCGCGCCATGGGCGAGATCGGCATGGTGCTGGACTGCGACGTGCTGAACGCCGATGGCGGCACCCGCTGCGCCGCCATCACCGGATCCTGGGTGGCGCTGCGGCTGGCCTTCGAAACGCTGGTGCGCAACCGGGTGCTGCCGGCGGTGCCGCTGACGGGCCAGGTCGCGGCGGTATCGTGCGGCCTCACCGATGCAGGCGCCGTGCTCGACCTCGACTACGCCGAAGACAGCGCCGCCGCAGCAGACGCCAACTTCGTGCTGACCGACACGGGCGGGATCGTCGAGATCCAGGCGGCGGCCGAGCAGGCGCCGTTCACCGAGCCGCAGTTCACGGCTCTGCTCGACCTCGCCCGCACCGGCGTGGGCGCATTGTTCGCGGCGCAACGCCAGGCCCTGGAGCACAACCGATGATCCGCCTGTCCGCTGGCGACCAGCTGGTGCTGGCCAGCCACAACCCTGGCAAACTCGCCGAGTTCGAGGCGCTGCTGGACGGCACCGGCATCGTTCTGGTGTCCGCCGCCTCCCTCGGCCTGTCCGAGCCGGAGGAAACCGCGGACAGCTTCGACGGCAACGCCCGACTCAAGGCCGAAGCAGCCGCCACCACGTCCGGGCTGCCGGCGCTGGCCGACGACTCCGGCTTCTGCGTCGCGGCGCTGGACGGCGCGCCGGGCATCCTGTCCGCGCGATGGGGCGGGCCGGAACGCGACTTCCACCTCGCGATGCAACGCGTGCACGACGAAGGTGGCGCGGCGCTGCAGGCCGACCCGTCGGCCTGGTTCGTCGCGGCCCTGTGCCTCGCCCTACCGGACGGGCAGCACGCCTCGTTCGAGGGCCGGATCGACGGGCAGTTCGTGTGGCCGCCGCGCGGTGCCGGCGGGCACGGCTACGATCCGGTGTTCGTGCCGACCGGCGACGCACGCAGCTTCGCCGAGATGCTGGAAGCGGAAAAGAACGCGCTGAGCCACCGTGCCCGCGCGTTCAAGCGCTTCCGCGAGGCCTGCCTGCCGGAATGACCTCGGCCCGGCCGCCGCCTCAGCGGCCGGTGAGGATGCGCTCCATCAGCTGCTTCACCGTCGGCACGAAGTTGTTCGAGTAGAACGGGTCGGTGGCGAAGCGGTAGGCGTTGTGGCCGCTGAACATCAGGTTGCGCTCGGTCGCCTCCACGTCGTCGTCGGCGGCGTGGCTGATCGACTGCAGCGTCTTCTGGATGCAGAACGAGCGCGGGTCCGCCTTGTGGCCGTTGCTGTAGGCGGGGCCCTTCTGGCTCCACGACGAGAACCGGCATTCCGACAGGCAGCCCATGCAGGCGGTCTGGTCGGCGTTGATCTGTGCCGCCGCCGCGCGGGTCTCGAACACAAGGGTGCCATCCGGGGTGCGCAGCGCCTCGGTGAAGCCGTCTCGCTCCCAGACTTCCGCATGCTGCAGGTCCGGGCGGGTCAGATACACGAGCCGCCGGCCGCTGATGTAATACTCGGCCATGTGCTCGCCCACTGGCTCGGGGCTGAACGCCACCTGCCGCTCGCTGCGTTCACGCAGCTCCTGCAGGAAGCCGTTTCTGACCGCAGACGAGTAGAA
>CAXSHC010000335.1:0-3326 GCA_964236745.1 uncultured Acetobacteraceae bacterium | reverse complement strand
TTGCGCATGATCAGGCTGATCGTCTGCGGGGTCAGCAGGGCAACGCGCGCCAGCTCGGCGCCAGACAAGCCCGGGTAAGCCCGAAGCATCGTCATGACGAGGTACTGCGGCAGGGTGACGCCCAGCGGCATCAGCGCGCGCTCAAGGGTCAGCCGCACCGCCGCATTGGCCTGACGCAGCAGGTAGGCCATGTGCCCGTCCGCCCCCCGCTTGCCCTGTCCAGGAGCAGGCACCAACGATCCCGCGGCCTTGCGTGACATGCGGGTCCTTCCATGCTGTATATCAGTGCACTGATATACAGCGCATTCCGTGCGACGAGGAGCCTCCGTATCATGCGCCTGCTTCACCTGGACTCCAGCGCACGGCTCGAGCGGTCCAGCAGCCGGGCGTTGACCGCCCATGTGGTGGCAGCCCTGAAGGCCCGCCTGCCCGGTCTGGTCGTGGACCGCCTCGACGTCGCAGCCGATCCGCTGCCGCACGTGTCCGAAGCGTTCACGGCAGCCGCCTACACCCCCGAAGTGCAGCGCACCCCTGCGATGCGGGAGGTGCTGCGGGTTTCGGACACCCTGGTGGACCGGCTGTTCGCCGCCGACGCCATGGTGTTCGGCGTGCCGATGTACAATTTCGGCATGCCGTCGGCCTTCAAGGCGTTCGTCGACCACATCGTCCGTGGCGAGCGCACCTATGTCTGGGGGCCGAACCGCACCATCATCGGCCAGCTCGGCGGCAGACGCGCCTTGTTCGTGACGACGCGTGGCGCGGATCTCGGACCCGGCACGGCGCTCGCGGGCTTTGACGCGTTGACGCCCGGCCTGCGCGCGGCCTTCGGCTTCATCGGCTTGACCGACCTCGCCTTCGTGGACGCCCAGCCGCTCCAGTTCGACGGCGAGCTGCGCAAGCAGCAGGCGCTCGCTCAGGCCCAGGCCGAACTGGACCAGGTCGCCGAACGCTGGGCAGCCCAGCCCGGCTGAGGCTCCGCCGCGTGAACCCGATGCGGCACCTGCTACCCAGCCAGTCCGGGATGATAAACCACCTCCGCACGGCACGCGGCGCGATCGGTCCGCTCGACCGGCACGATCGCATCGGGTCGTTCGGCGGACATCTGGCACCGGCGACCCGGGGCACCGCGCCGGAGCCGGCGCACGAAACGACACTGCACGACACGGCGCGACATCCCGCAACAACCGGCGCATCGGCATCCGAGGAACGGCGGACGGTGCGGCTTTGGATGTGACGCGACGCTGCTTCCGGTCAGTCCGCCTGCGCATAGGCGGCGTCGAAGAACGCCGCCTCGATCGCCACCGCGCGCCGGAAGAAGTCGCGCGCGGTGTCGGCGTCCGCCGGCCCCACCCGGTCCAGCTCGGCGCGCAGGAACCCGACGAACACCCGGAAGTCGGGGTTGTCGTGCAGGGTGATACATTCGGCGTGCACGAACGACGCGGGCAACGGTCGCGGCGCCGTCGAGGCCCAGTCGAGATACAGCCATTCCGCCACGCACAGCACCGACAGCGCGGCCACATAGCGCCCGCTCGACGCCGCCTCGCGCATCAGCGCCTTGAACGCGGCGGTGGGTGCGGCGTCCGGCACCGCCGCCCGCCTTGCCTGGTCGACCCCGAGGGCGACGAAGGCACGCAGGAAGTAGGTGTTCTCCTCGCCCGACACGATCCCGGCAGAACGACCGTATCGCAGCCGGGCGTCGAGGGTGTCGGCGGTCGACATCGCGGCACCCAGCAGCATCAGGAAGCTGTCGAGGAACCGGTGGTCCTGCACGAGGTAGCGCACCAGGGGCTCGTCGCCGATGCTGCCGTCGCACAGCTCGCGCACGAAGCGGTGCGCGGTCGCCGCCGACCAGCCCGGCCGGTTGTCTCGCTGCAGGAGTTCGGTGAAGCGGTCGTCCATGGCGTGGTTCCTTGATCCAGCGAACGGCGGGAATTCGCAGCGACCGTATTGTTTCCCATGCGGTCAGGCCCTAGGAGCGTTCCATACCCTGGACCGATGTTCATCGCGCAGGGCGGGAAGGCAGACACCCGTTCTTCCGTTCCGCCGCGCGTGCCGTTTAACCCTTGTTCAAGGAGTGCTCCCACCTTGTCCGATTACGTGAAGCCGGCCCTTGTCGTCAGCGCCATGGCCGAGGCCGGGCTGGTCAAGGCGCGGCTGCCGGTGCCCGACCTGCTGATCCGTTCCGCGCTCGCCGGCGCTTATCTCGCCTTTGTCACCTCCATGGCGTTCCTGTTGGCAGCACAGACCGGGCAGTTCGTGGTCGGCGCCCTGCTGTTTCCGGCCGGCTTCGCGCTGATCGTGGTGCTGGGGATGGAGCTGCTGACCGGCAACTTCGCGGTGCTGCCGGTGGCGATGTTCGCAGGCCGGATCGGCTGGAACGGGGTGCTGCGCAACTGGAGCCTGGTGTTCGTCGGCAACCTTCTTGGCAGCCTCGTCTATGCGGTCCTGTTCTGGGTCGCTGCCACCGAGGCCGGGCACACCACCGGCGGCCCGATCGGCGACAAGCTTCGCGCGCTGGCGGTGAGCAAGACCACCGCCTACGAGGCGTTCGGCCTGGCCGGGCTGCTCACCGTGTTCGTCAAGGCGATCCTGTGCAACTGGATGGTCAGCCTGGGCTCGGTGATGGGCCTCGCCTCCACCTCCACCGCCGGCAAGATCCTGGGGGCGTGGCTGCCGATCTTCATCTTCGTGAGCCAGGGGTACGAGCACAGCGTGGTGAACATGTTCGCCATTCCGATGGGCATGATGCTGGGCGCGCCGGTAGGCATGGGCGACTGGTGGCTGTGGAACGAGATCCCGGTCACGCTGGGCAACGCCGTGGGCGCGTTCGTGTTCACCGCCGGGGCGTTCTACCTCACCTACGGGCGCGCGCAGCCTTCGCCGCAGGACGAGGCGGCGCCGCTGCATCCGCGTTCCTGAACACCGTTCAACCGGCGAGCGCGCCGGCCGGCCGCATCGAGCCGGTTTCGGTGCCGGCCCAGTTGCGCAAGACGGGCCGCCGGAACCGTTCCAGCGCCGCTTCCCCCTCCGCCGACAACGGCAGGAAGCGCGCCAGCAGGGCGGCCGCCGCGACCTCCGCCGCCCGGGTGGCGCCGTCCGCGCACTTGACCGCGATGCCGAGCCCCTGCCGCGGCAGCGCCAGCACGTGCACCCCTTCCGCGCCGGTCTTGCTGAACACGTCGGCGCCGAACAGCCGCATCAGCCGCGTGTCGAACCGGTCGGGGGCCGCCACCAGCTCCGGATGCGCCGCCACCGCGTCGCGCAGCCGCGTTGCGGCGGCGGCGCGGGCCGGCGGGAGGCCAGCTCCGCTGCCGCACCGGGCGAAG
>CAXSHC010000334.1:0-3334 GCA_964236745.1 uncultured Acetobacteraceae bacterium | reverse complement strand
GCCTCGCGGTGATCGACGAGCAGCACCGCTTCGGGGTCGAGCAGCGCCTCCTGCTTGGCGACAAGGGACGAGCGACCGACGTGCTGGTGATGACGGCGACGCCGATCCCGCGCACCGTGCTGCTGACCCAGTACGGCGAGATGCAGGTCAGCCGCCTCGACGGCAAGCCGGCCGGGCGCAAGCCGATACGCACCACCCTGCACGGCCTGGGGGCGGAGTCGGAGGTGCTGGACGCGGTGCGCCGCGCGCTGGGAGGAGGCGCGCAGTTGTTCTGGGTGTGCCCGCTGGTGGAGGAAAGCGAGCTGCTCGATCTCGCGGCGGCGCAGGCCCGCTTCGAGTCGCTGTCGCTTCTGTTCCCGGGCGTGGTCGGGCTGGCGCATGGGCGGCAGGACACGATGCAGCGCCAGGAAGCGCTGGGCGCCTTCGCCGCCGGCCGCACCCGGATCCTGGTCGCCACCACCGTGATCGAGGTCGGCGTCGACATCCCCACCGCCACCATCATGGTGATCGAGCACGCCGAGCGCTTCGGACTGGCGCAGCTGCACCAGCTTCGCGGCCGGGTCGGGCGGAGCACGGCGGCGAGCTTCTGCCTGCTCCTGCACGACGACGCCCTGGGCAGCACGGCACGGCGGCGCCTGGCCCTGCTGCGCGACACCGAGGACGGGTTCCTGATCGCCGACGAGGACTACCGCATGCGCGGCGGCGGCGAGCTGATGGGACGGCGGCAGTCCGGCGAGCCGCGCTACCGTCTGCCGGGCGCGATCGCCGCCGCGAGCACCGCACCCGGCGGCCTGGACCGGCTGGTGCGACGCGCCTGGCAGGACGCGGAACGCCTGTTGCAACGCGACCCCGCCCTTGCCTCCGCGCGTGGCAAAGCGGTGCAACTTCTCCTGTTGCTACTGGACCGTGCAGACGCCGCGCGTATTCTCGCATCCGGATGAGGCGGCCCGGCGTTGCAGAAACAAGGCTAGGTCGTTTCAGCCACATTCAGATCCGACAGCCGCCCCGATACGATAGCCGCACCGGCAGGAACCGCACCATGGCACGCACGACGAGCCGGAACATCCAGGGCATCCCGGCCGAACGGCTCACCCTGCCGCGCGCAGAGGTGGGGGACGACGCCGCGTCCGAAACCCCGTTCGCGCCGTTTCTCCGCCTGGCCAGGCGCTGCACGGACAGCCCGCTCGCCGTGCTGGTGATCGAGGCGCCGTCCGGCCTGCAGATCCAGGAAGTATCCGGCGGCTCGAACGGCGAAGCGCTGCCGGTCAGCCTGCTTCGCGCGCAGATGAGCCGTCCGCGTCGCGCCACGGCCGAGATACCCGACCTCCTGGCCGACGCGGCGTTCGCCTCCGCCCCGGCGCAGGAGCGCGAGAACGGGTTCGCCAGCTACGCCGGCGCCACGGTGCGCAACCCGTCCGGTGCTGCCATCGGCGTCCTGTGCCTGCTCGGCCGCGAGCCCAGGCGGCACGGCCGCGAGGTGCTGCTGACGCTCACCGACCTCGCGCGCGGCATCGGCGCCCTGCTCGCGGTTCATCGCGACAGCCAGCCGGCCCGCCCGGACGGCACCGGAACCGCCACCGCCCTGCCCGGCCGGCAGGCGCTCGGGCACTACCTGGCACAGGTGCTGGACGCGGTGCCCGCGGACGACCCCAGTCCGGCGCTGGCAGTGTTCCGAATCGATTTCGGCCGGTTGTCGGTGCTCAACGACATGTACGGGCGCGAGATCGCCGACCGCTACCTGGCCCAGGCGGCGGACCGGCTGCAAACCATCGCGCCGGTGCCGAGCCTGCTCGCCCATCTCGGCGGCAGCGGCTTCGTACTGGCCGCCCCCGGCCGGATCGGTCCCAGCGACGCGGAAGCGATCGCGCTGCGCATGATGGAGCGGCTGCGCGAGCCGGTGCAGGTGGACACGCTGGAGCTGCCGCTGCGCCCGTCGGTCGGCATCGCGATCCATCCGGCGCATGGTCGCGACCCTGCCGACCTGCTGCTGGCGGCGGAAGCGGCGCTGGCGCATGCGCGCAGCCAGGGCGACGGGCGCCACTGCTATGCCACCTTGGCGCTGACCGATGCCTACGCCCTGTCGACCGGGCTGGAACAGGACCTGCAGGCGGCGGTGGCGCAGGGAGCGTTCCACCTGAACTGGATGCCCGTGATCGACACTGCGACCGAGCAGGTGGTGAGCTTCGAAGCGCTGGTGCGCTGGAACCGTCCGGGCCACGGCGAGATGTCGCCGGCGTTGTTCATTCCGGTGGCAGAAGCCGGCGGCCTGATCGAGCAGATCGACGCCTGGGTGCTGCACGCCGCCTGCACGGAAGCGCGCTCCTGGCAGCAGGCGCTGGGGGTGTCGGTCAACGTGTCGCCGTTGTGGCTGTCGCACGGGCGGCTACCCAAGCTGCTGCGCCGCGTGCTGGAGGAAACCGGGCTGGAGCCGAACCGGCTGCAGATCGAGCTGTCCGAGCGCGGCGCGCTGGCCGATGACGGCTCGGTGCGTCGCGAGCTGGCGCAGGTCAGGGCGATGGGGGTGCGCCTGGCGCTGGACGATTTCGGCACCGGCTTTTCGTCCCTGTCCGCGCTGACCTCCTACCCGTTCGACCAGGTCAAGCTCGACCGCCAGTTCGTGCGCGCCCTTGGCCACGACCGCCGGGCGGAAGCCATCACCCGCAGCGTGCTGCAGATGGTGCAGGCGCTCGGCATGACCAGCTGCGCGGAAGGGGTGGAAACCGAGGCGCAGCTCGCCTTTCTCGACGCCCATGGCTGCGAGGAGATCCAGGGCTACCTGATCGGCCGCCCTATCCCCACCCTGCCGCCGCACGCGACCGGCGGCCAGCCGGCGCCGGCGGTGGAATACGAGGCGGGATAACCGGCGAACGCTGCCGCTTGTCGCGGCGAGCCTGACGGCGCGATCAGGCGATCCACCTGATCGGGTTCCGCTTCAGCGTGCCGCACCGCCGCCGGACGATAGCCGGCCGAGGCTGAATGCGGTTCCTGCGCTGACGACGCCCAGCATCAACGGCAGCAGCCACGCCGGCCGGAGCAGGAACGGCAGCACCAGGTCGTGCCAGATCCGCTGCCAGACAGGACCGGCTCGGTCGGCATCCAGCCAGGATGCATGGCCGGCGAGGCGTTGCAGCCCGTCGCCCAGGCTCAGGCCCGGCGGGGCCAAGGCCGCGACCGTGAAGGCCGCCACGAAGCAGGCGGCCGCAAGTGCCACCAGCACACGACAGGCAAGCAGCCTGAGCCGGCGGCGTTCCGGGCGCCGCCTCCCGGCTGGCCGCAGTTCCACGCCGGAACGGTTCAGAACTTCGCCGACAAGGCCAGGGAGCCGAAGCTGAAC
>CAXSHC010000333.1:0-3340 GCA_964236745.1 uncultured Acetobacteraceae bacterium | reverse complement strand
CGTAGACAGGTTGGAGGTCCGCAAGGCCAAGTCTCCCGAGAACGATCTGCTGCAGCCGTCCTACGGGAAACTTGATGAATTGTGGACTGATTGTGGCGGAAACTTTGCTGAACCGTCTCATTCCTGGTCGTAGTGTAGCCGATATAACACGTTGTTGTTACAATTGCCGCGAGATGCTTACGTCGCGTGCAGGAACGTCGGGACTCTGCTGCTAATCTCATCGTTGCAGTCCGAGGAACGCGGCATGACGCGTCCTACCGGATGCCGGCAGCCGTTGGACGGCTGCCGGAAAGCAGATGACGGTGCGGCGCCGTGCTGCAATCCTTCCGTTGAGGACCGCAGCCGGACGCTAGTGCCTGCCGAGCTGCAGGATCCACAGATGCGCCATGTCGGCGGCCCCGTCGGTGCCGCCCACGGTCTGCAGCGTGCGTATGGCGTCGGGCTTCAGGCCGGCATCCATCTGCGCCAGCCCGAGATGCAGCCTGGCATCATCGACCGACACCAGGCCGCCCTTGGCGATGCCTTCCTGCATCAGCGACAAGCCCTGCGACGCCTGGCCCGCGTCGACGGTGTTGTAACCGACCACGACCAACGCGTTGCCGTCGGGCGCCGCTTTCGCGGCCGCCTGATCGGAAGCGAGGCTTGCCTTCTTGGCCGCTGCGGTCTGGTCGATCAGCGCCTTGAGCCGTGCCTCGCGCGCAGCGCCTGCGTCCTTGCCAAGCGCGCCGCTGGCATAGCCCGCCGCCATCACCTTCTGCGCCTGCATCGGGTAACCCTGCTGCACCGCGAGCTCGGCCATGTCCATGAAGTCGGCCGTCGAGGTCAGCAAGCCTACCGCGAGCCGGATACGATCCACATCGAATTGCAGGCGCTCCGGAACGTTCGGGTTGGTGCGTAGGCCCTGCATCAGGTTCGCCCAGTAGTCCGGCTTCGGATAGTACTGCACCAGCTTGACCATGGTGGCGTTGAAGCCGTTCAGGTCGTGCGACTGCTGCTGCACCGCAGCCAGAAGCTGCAGCTGGTTTTCCGTGGGCTTCTGGTTGGCGTGTTCCTCCATCGCGATCTGGCGCGCCTGCGCCTGCGCCGCGTGGGGATAGTCCTTCAGCAGGTAGTAGGACTGGATCAGCAAGGTGTGCATCTGCGGGTCGTTGCCGCCCGCCTTGAAGTAGCGCTCCAGCGCGGTCACGGCGCGGGCGTAGTCATGCGCGGTGTAGGCGAGGCCGGCTTCCGCCGTCAGCAGCCTGGTCTTTTCCGCCGTTGTCGTGCGCGGACTGGCAATCAGGACGTCGTCGGCGCTGATGGAGGCTGCGGCGTCGCCGGAAGACTGCGCCACCGCGGCACGCATCTGCGCGATCACGTAGCTTTCGTCAGCGGTCTTGTCGCGCACCGCGTCGGCGGCGTTCACGTCGCGCATGGCGCCGGCGAAGTCGCGCTTGCGCAGCGCGACCTGGGCCGCCTGCAGCGGCTTGCCGACCGCGGGGCGGAGCGGATCGGCGGAAGCGGCCACGGGAAGGAGACCGGCGGCGAGGACGGAGCCGGACAGGACGGCGTGGAGGAGGCGGAGCTTCATGTGCGTGTCACTTTAATTGTCATTGGCCCATGAACTGTTCGTTGCCGACGATGCCAAGCTTGGTCATGCCCAGGCGCTGCGCGTCGGCCAGGACGTGCGCGACGTACTTGTAGTTCGCAAGCTTGTTGGGCCGGAGGTGGATCTCCGGCTGGTCTGGCAGGGCGGCGGCGGTGGCGAAGTGCGACTGCAGCGACGCCTCGTCCGGGATGGCCTCGCCGTTCCAGGAGATGGCGCCGTCGAAGTCGACGTCGATCGTCACCACCGTGGGCGGCGTCGGCGGTGGCGGCGGGTTGCCCTGCGGCAGATCGAGCTTCACTGCATGGGTCTGGATCGGGATGGTGATGATCAGCATGATCAGCAGCACCAGCATCACGTCGATCAGCGGCGTGGTGTTGACGTCGACCATCACCTCCGGATCGCCGCCGGACGAGCTTTCTCCAACGTTCATGGACATGGCGGTGACGTTCCTGGTTGCGGGCACGCGGACCCGACGGGCGGTGCTGCGGCATGGCGGAGGAGGGCGGACCGGGAAATGATTCCCGACCCGCGCCAGGCTTGGATCAACCGTGCGGCGGCGGCTGGGTGATGAAGCCGACCTTGGAGATGCCGGCCTGCTGGCAGGCGTACACCACCTTGCCGACGCTCTCGTAGCGCGACTGCCCGTCGCCGCGTATCTGCACTTCCGGCTGCGGCTGCTTCACCGCCACCGCTTCCAGCCGGTGCAGCAGGTCCTGCGTGTCCTTGACCGGGGTCGTATCCCAGAAGATCTGCCCGGCCTCGTTCACCGCGATGGTCACGTTCTGCGGCTTGGTCTGCGACGGCTGGTTGGAGTCCTTGGGCAGGGTGACCTTCACCGTGTGGGTGACCACCGGAATGGTGATCAGGAAGATGATCAGCAACACCAGCATCACGTCGACCAGCGGCGTGGTGTTGATGGCCGAGACGACCTCGTCCTCGTCGCTCTCGGACCCGACGTTCATGCTCATGGATCAGGCGACCCGCGTCACGCCGGCGGTGGAGGTCATCGGCGCGTTGGCCGTGGCGGGCAGGGTCTGGGTGCCGACGCGTACGCCGCCGAGCAGGATGGAGTGCAGGTCGGAGGAGAAGTTGCGCACCCGCTCCACGGCACCCTTGTTGCGACGCACCAGCCAGTTGTAGCCGAGCACCGCCGGCACCGCGGTGGCAAGGCCGATCGCGGTCATGATCAGCGCCTCGCCGACGGGACCGGCGACCTTGTCGATCGAGGCCTGACCGGCGATGCCGATCGCGGTCAGCGCGTGGTAGATGCCCCAGACGGTGCCGAACAGGCCGACGAACGGCGCGGTCGAGCCCACGGTGGCGAGAAACGCCAGCCCGCCCTGCAGGCGCGACTGGATGGTCTCGACCGAGCGCTGGATCGACATGGTGACCCACTCGTTCAGGTCGATGCTCTGGGTCAGCGTGCCCTCGTGGTGCTCGGTGGCGGCGAGCCCGGTATCGGCGATGTAGCGGAACGGCGAGGAGGTCTTCAGCGACTTCGCGCCCTCGGCGACGCTCGGCTTGGTCCAGAACTCCTTGGACGCCGTGCGGCTCGCGGAGAACAGGCGCGCCTGCTCGAAGTACTTGGTGATCATGATGTACCAGGTGCCGAGCGACATGATCACCAGGATGATCAGCACGCCGCGCGAGATGAAGTCGCCGCCCTTCCACAGCGCGTCCAGGCCATACGGGTTGGCCACCTGCGTGGTGGGCGTCGCCGCGTCGGGAACGGGTCCGGTGGCGGGCGCGCCG
>CAXSHC010000332.1:0-3353 GCA_964236745.1 uncultured Acetobacteraceae bacterium | reverse complement strand
GGGCTGAGGCGGCCATGCGCCTGCACCAGCCGCGCGTCCGGCACGATGTCGCGCAGGCGGTCGGCCATGCGGTCGAGGTCCTCCACGCGCGGCACCACGCAGAACACCTGCCCGCCGCGGAAGCGCTCGCGCTGCACCGCCTCGCGTATCACCACGTGGTCGAACGGCATGATGAAGGTGCGCACCGCCAGCCGGTCGGCGGGCGGCGTCGCGATCAGGCTCATCTCGCGCACCCCGGTCAGCGCCAGCTGCAGGGTGCGCGGGATCGGCGTGGCCGACAGCGTCAGCACGTGCACGTCCTCGCGCAGCGCCTTGAGCTTCTCCTTGTGGGCAACGCCGAAATGCTGCTCCTCGTCCACGATCAGCAGGCCGAGATCGGCGAACTCGATGCCCTTGGCCAGCAGGGCATGGGTGCCGATCACGATGGTCACGTCGCCGTCGGTGATGCCCTTCTTGACCACCGCCGCGTCCTTGGGGCTGACCATGCGCGACAGCTGCTCGACCCGCACCGGCAGGCCGGCGAAGCGGGCGGCGAACACGCGCGCGTGCTGGCGCGCCAGCAGCGTGGTCGGCACCACCACCGCCACCTGGGAGCCGGACAGGGCGGCGACGAACGCCGCGCGCAACGCCACCTCGGTCTTGCCGAAGCCGACATCGCCGCAGATCAGCCGGTCCATCGGACGCCCCGAGGCCATGTCCTCCAGCACGTCGGCGATGGCGCGGGTCTGGTCCTCGGTCTCGATGAACGGGAACCGGGCGCAGAACTCGTCCCAGGTGCCTTCCGCCGGAGCAAGGCTCGGCGCCTCACGCATGTGGCGCGCCGCCGCGGTGCGTATCAGCTCGCCCGCCATGTCGCGGATGCGCTGCTTCATCTTGGACTTGCGGTTCTGCCAGGAGGAGCCGCCGAGCTTGTCCAGCGCCACGCCCGCCTGCTCGGAGCCGAACCGGCTCAGCAGCTCGATGTTCTCCACCGGCAGGAACAGCTTCTCGTTGCCGTCATAGATCAGGCGCAGGCAGTCATGCGGTGCCGCGGCGACCGCGCCGCGGTCGACGCCGATGGTTTCCAGCCCGTCATAGCGGCCGATGCCATACTCCTGGTGCACCACGAGGTCGCCCTCGGCGATCTCGGTGGCTTCGGCGATGAACTGGTCCGCGCGCTTGCGGCGGCGTGGCGGGCGCGAGATGCGCTCGCCGAGCAGGTCCTGCTCCGACACCAGGGCAAGGCCGCCGCGGTCGTCCGGCGCGGTGAAGCCGCGTTCCAGCCCCAGCGTGAGCAGGCCGACGCGACCGGGCCTGAGCCGGGACGCGGCGGCCCAATCGTTGATCGCCTCGACCTCCAGCCCGGCCTCCCGGAGCAGGGTGCCGATGCGCTCGCGCGAGCCGCGGCTCCAGGCGGACACGAAGCTGCGGCGCTTGTCCTTGGCCCAGGTGGCGACCTGGTCGCGCAGCAGGGCGAACACCCCCTCGCGCTGCCCGGGCGGCAGCGAGCGCGCGAACATGATCCCCGGACGGCCGCCGGCGTCGAAGCCGGGCGCGTCATCGGGCCGGGCGAACGGGCTGAACGCCAGCACCGGCAGCCGGTCCAGCATCGCGTTCCAGGCGGCGCGGTCGAGATAAAGCAGCTCGGGTGGCAGCGGGCGGTAGGGCACCTCGCCGTCGCGCGTCGGCAGGCTGCGCGCCTCGGCGTGGTCGGCGATCATCTCCAGCCGCGCCGCCAGCACCTCGTCCACCTGGTGGTCCAGGCTGAGCGACACGCCGGGCAGGTAGTCGATCAGGGTTTCCAGGCGTTCGTGGAACAACGGCATCCAGTGCTCGACGCCGGCGTGACGCCTTGCGTCGGACACGCTGTCGTAGATCGGGTCGCTGGCGGCCTCGGGGCCGAAGCGCTCGCGCCAGCCGGTGCGAAAGCGGGTGATGCTGTCGGGATCCAGCGAGATCTCCGACACCGGGCGAAGCACCAGCGCGTCGAGCTTGTCGCTGGAACGCTGCGTGGCCGGGTCGAAGCGGCGTATGTTCTCCACCTCGTCGCCAAACAGGTCGAGCCTAACCGGCTCCCCCTCGCCGCTGGGGAATATGTCCACGATGCCGCCACGGGTGGCGAACTCGCCCGGCTCCATCACCGTGTCGGTGCGGCCGTAGCCGCTCGCCACCAGCACCTCGACCAGAAAGGACACGTCCAGGGTGTCGCCGGTCTTCACGCTCAGCGACTGCCCGGCAAACGCGGTGCGCGGCGGCACGCGCTGCACCAGGGCGTTCACCGTGGTGAGCACGATCAGCGGCCGGGCGGCGGGCTCCAGCAGGCGCGACAAGGTCGCCACCCGTTCCGACACCAGCCCCGGGTTGGGCGACACCCGGTCATAGGGCAGGCAGTCCCAGGCCGGGAAGCGAAGCACTTCCGCTTCCGGCCGCACAAAAGCGAGCAGGTCGGCCAGGCGCGCCAGCCCGGCATCGTCCCGCGCCACGTGCAGCAGCGGCCCGTCATGCTCGCCCCCGAACGCCTTCTGGCGCCTGGCCAGCAGAAGCGCGTCGAAGCCTTCCGGGGCACCCCAGACCGTGGTGACCCGGGTGGCGATGCCCCCGGCGGCGCCGTCCGGGCTCAACGCGGCAGGCCCGCCAGCGGGCGGGCACGTGCGGCGGCCAGAACCGCCTGCAGCATCGGCGTGTCGCAATCGGCGGGGATCGGGCGCCGTCCCATCAGCCAGTCGGCGAGGTCGATGTCAGGCAGCTCCATCAGCTCCTCCAGCGCGTCCAGCTCCGTGTCGGAGAAGCCGGCGATGCGCGGCGACACGAAGCCGCCGATCAGCAGGTCGGTCTCGTGGGTGCCGCGATGGGTGGCGCGGAACAGGATCCGTCGCCGGCGCGGGTCGAGGACCGGGTCCCGGGATACGGGGCCGTGAGGGTCGGAATCGGGCTTGGCGGGGATCACGTCTGGTTCCATGGCGCGCGCTGTCATATAGCCGCGCACCCACCCCGTGTCAGCCCGCCCACCGTTTCATCGTTCCGAAAGGCCCGGTTCCGCCTGGTCACGATCCCGCACAGCCCGCCCGCGGCGGCGAACCTCCCGCCTGCTGCGCCGCCCGCGCCGCCGCCCGCCCCGTTGCCGGTCCCTGGGCTAGTCCCTGGGCTGGTCCCTGGGCTGGTCCCGGAGCTGGTGCCGCTGCTGGTCCCGTTGCTGGCGCCCCTCGCTACCCTGCCCGGCCTGCGACCCGGCATTGGCGGCCTGATCGCGCGCGCGGCGGGCGGAAGCCGGGTGATCGACCTGCTGTTCCACCTGCCGGACGGCACGATCGACCGCCGCTACCGCCCGACGCTGGGTGCAGCCGAGCCGGGCCGGATCGCCACGCTCAGGGTCA
>CAXSHC010000331.1:0-3371 GCA_964236745.1 uncultured Acetobacteraceae bacterium | reverse complement strand
TCGGCGCGCCCCGCATCACCAAGGACGGTGTGACGGTCGCCAAGGAGATCGAGCTTTCCGACAAGTTCGAGAACATGGGCGCGCAGATGGTGCGCGAAGTGGCCTCCAAGACCAACGACATCGCCGGCGACGGCACCACCACCGCCACCGTGCTGGCCCAGGCCATCGTCCGCGAGGGCGCCAAGGCCGTCGCCGCCGGCATGAACCCGATGGGTTTGAAGCGCGGCATCGACAAGGCCGTCGCCCACGTGGTGGCCCAGCTCGCCGCCAACACCAAGAAGATCACCACCCCCGCCGAGACCGCACAGGTCGGCACGATCTCGTCCAACGGCGAGACCGAGATCGGCGAGATGATCAGCCAGGCCATGCAGAAGGTCGGCAACGAGGGCGTGATCACGGTCGAGGAAGCCAAGGGCATCCAGACCGAGCTCGACGTCGTCGAGGGCATGCAGTTCGATCGCGGCTACATCTCGCCGTACTTCATCACCAACGCCGAGAAGATGATCGCTGATCTCGATCAGCCCTACATCCTCATCCACGAGAAGAAGCTGTCGTCGCTGCAGCCGATGCTGCCGCTGCTTGAGAGCGTGGTGCAGTCCGGTCGTCCGTTGCTGATCATCGCCGAGGACATCGACGGCGAGGCGCTGGCCACCCTGGTGGTGAACAAGCTGCGTGGTGGCCTCAAGATCGCCGCCGTGAAGGCGCCGGGCTTCGGCGACCGTCGCAAGGCGATGCTGGAAGACATCGCGATCCTGACCGGTGGCCAGGTGATCTCCGAGGACCTCGGCATCAAACTGGAGAGCGTCACGCTCGCCATGATGGGCCGGGCCAAGAAGATCCACATCGAGAAGGAAAACACCACCATCGTCGAGGGCGTCGGCGAGAAGGCCGACATCCAGGGCCGCTGCGGCCAGATCCGCGCGCAGATCGAGGAGACCACCTCGGACTACGACCGCGAGAAGCTGCAGGAGCGTCTGGCGAAGCTGGCAGGCGGCGTCGCGGTGATCCGCGTCGGCGGCTCGACCGAGGTCGAGGTGAAGGAGCGCAAGGACCGCGTCGACGACGCGCTGCATGCGACCCGCGCCGCGGTCGAGGAGGGTATCGTACCCGGTGGCGGCACGGCTCTTGCCCGCGCTTCCATCGAGCTGGCCAACCTAGTCCCGCTCAACGAGGACGAGAAGTTCGGCATCGAGATCATCCGCAAGGCGCTGCAGACGCCCTTGCGCCAGATCGTCGAGAACGCGGGCGAGGACGGTGCCGTCATCGCCGGCAAGGTGCTCGAGAACTCCGAGTATGCCTACGGCTTCGACGCGCAGCTGATGGAGTACAAGAACCTCGTCGACGCCGGCATCATCGACCCCACCAAGGTGGTTCGCACGGCGCTGCAGGACGCGGCCTCGGTCGCCGGCCTGCTCGTCACCACCGAGGCGATGATCGCCGAGAAGCCCGAGAGGAAGACCCCGGCCGGCGGACCTCCGGGCGGCGGCATGGGCGACATGGACTTCTGAACCGCCTCACGGCGTTTCGACACCGAGCCAACGGAAGGGCGGTCCCGCAAGGGGCCGCCTTTTTCGCGTGGCCCGTGTGCAGCCTGTCGATCATCTCTTCGTGATTGACACGAGCGTATCTTTCTGCCCCCATAACGACCGGCTATCGGACCGCGCTTCAACCAGGCATCGCGGGACTTTGGCGCATTCGAGTGACTGGCTGGCGGGGAGAGAAACCGGCGATGGCGATCGGTTCGGTGAAGTGGTTCAACACCACCAAGGGTTTCGGCTTCATCATGCCTGACGACGGCGGCAAGGACGTGTTCGTCCACATCACCGCGGTGCAGGCCGCCGGCCTGCGCGGCCTGAACGAGGGCCAGAAGGTCAGCTACGAGATCGTCATGGAGCGCGGCAAGGCGGCAGCCACCAACCTCAAACCGATCTGAACCTCCGGTCCTACGCGGCCTACGGGCGCGCGGACAGGAAGCGCTTCGTTTCCGCCACCGCGTCCGCCAGCCCGACCCGCTGCACCGGCACGCCGGCCGGAAACGCCGACGCCAGACGCGTCGGCATGCGCCGGTCGAGCAGGACGAACACCCCCTGGTCGGCGGCACTGCGTATCAGCCGGCCGAACGCCTGCCTCAGCCTGAGGCGCGCGATCCGGTCGTCATAGGCGCCCGGTTGCCCGCCGGACAGGTGGATGCGCCGCTCGCGGTGCAGGATGTCCGGCCGCGGCCACGGCACGCGCTCGAACACCACCAGCCGCAGTGCCCGCCCCGGCACGTCCACCCCGTCGCGCATCGCGTCGGTGCCCAGCAGGCAGCTATCCTCTTCGGTGCGGAACACGTCCACCAGGGTGGCATTGTCCATCGCGTCCATGTGCTGCGCGAACAACGGGATGCCTGCCTCCTCCAGCGGCACCGCGATGCGCTCATGCACCGCCCGCAACCGCGAGATGGCGGTGAACAGCCCGAGCCCGCCGCCACCCGAGGCCAGGAACAGCGCCCGGTACGCCCCCGCCAGCGACGCCGGGTCGTCATGCGCCACGTCCGTGACCACGAAGGCGCGCGCCTGCCTGCGGTAGTCGAACGGGCTGGCCAGCGCCGCGCGCAACGGCGGCGAGGGCAGGTGCGCTGCCCCCACCCGGGCTTCCGCGCTGAGCCAGCTCGCTTCCGCATCCGAGCCCGGCTCCGCATCCCCGGCGCCCGCCCCGTCCAGCTGGTCCCGCAGCGTCGCCGAGGTGATCAGCAGCCCGTGCGCCGGCGCCGCCACCGCGGCCGCGAACGGCAGCGTCGGGTCCAGCCAATGCCGGTGCAGCCCGACATCCCCCCAGTTGCTGCGAACCCCCGCTCCCCCGGCCGCTCCTCCTGGCCTGCGGTGCAGGCGCAGGAACATCACGTGGCTCGGCCGCACCCCCGGCACCACCGGCTCCGGCAGCGCCCGCAGCATCGCCGTCCACCCGTCCAGCCGCGACAGCGCCCGGCGCCGGATCGTGCGGCACATCGCCTCGATCCGCCCCCGCATCGCACTGTCCAGCGTGTCGGCGTCCTCTTCCAGCTTCGCCGACAGCCGCTCCACCAGCGTCCCCAGCGGCTCGGCGATGCGCAGGAGCGCCCGTTCCAGCCGCGCCGCCGACGCCGCCAGCCCCTCGTCCACCGGATAAAGGTCGCATTCCTGCGACGCCCCCGCCAATTCGGAACGCTTCGCCCCGCGCGCCATCACCTGCCGCCGAAGCAGCCGCAGCAACGCCTCTGTCGGGTTTTCCGGCACCGCGTTGTCGCCATCCGCCCCCGCCACCGTAACTGCCGCCGCCAACGGCAGCGCCCCTTCGTCCTCCCCCAGCCGCTGCGACCCTCCCGGCGCCGGCAGCGCGCGCGCCGCCAG
>CAXSHC010000330.1:0-3380 GCA_964236745.1 uncultured Acetobacteraceae bacterium | reverse complement strand
GACCCTCGCCTGCTTCGCCCCACCACCATGCCAAGCTTGGTCCGGCTGGCGCTGGGGGTGTTCCGGCTCGGGCAAAAACTGCGCCCGGTGCTGCGGGCGGGCGCCAGAATGACGGTCCGGGCGACGGCCAGAACGACAACTCGGACGGCGGCTCGGGCGGTGCCGGCGTGAGCCGCCGGTCGGACCGGCTCCAGGCCGGATCGGATGCGCACAAGGCGTTGTTCTGCCAGCAGTTCATCGACACCCACCAGGATTACGATCCCGAAACCCTGCCCTGGCCGGAGCTGAACGAGGCGGAGCTGGCGCGGCTGCGCGGGGTGCCGTTCTGGCAGGAGGTGTACCACACCGAGCGGCGCGCCGGCGCGATCGTGGACGCGTTCACGCCGCAGGTGACGGATCCGGTGGTGCGCGAGGCGGTGGCGCTGCAGGGGCTGGAGGAGCGTCGCCACGCCGACCTGATCCGGGTGATGATCGAGCGCTACGGCATCGACGCGCACGAGCAGCCGATGGAAGCGTTTCCCCTCGACCTGGAAACCGCGTTCATCGACTTCGGCTTCGGCGAGTGTTTGGACGCGTTTCTGGGCTTCGGCGCGTTCAAGACCGCGCGCGAGTCGAAGTTCCTGCCAGAAGGCATGTTCGACATCTTCGACGTGCTGATGTTCGAGGAAACGCGGCACATCGTGTTCTTCATCAACTACATGGCCTGGCGCGAGAAGCATCGCGGCCTGGGCGCCGCCCGGCGCGCCTTCAAGTCCACCCGCTTCTATGGCCGCGCCGGGCGGCGGCTGTTCGGCATGGTCAAGCGCGGGCAGGAGCCGAACGACGGCAAGGATTTCGCCGTCACCCAGGCCAACATGTTCCTGGACGGGTTCTCGTTCCGCGGCTTCGTCGAGGACTGCTACCGCGAGAACGCCCGTCGCATGAGCGCCTTCGATCCCGACCTGATGCAGCCGCGCCTGTTGCCGGCCATGGCCGACCTGGCGGCCAAGGGCCTGCGCGTTTGGGACCGCGCGCGTCCGCACCTGCGCGCGGCGCCGAGTCCGTGAACGGCGTTCACGGATGGGGTCGCCCGGACCCGGGGTTTAACCCGGGCCGACGCGGACGGCTGGAGCGGCTCCTGACCGGATGGCGATGCCGCGTGAAACAACAGGCTGGAATGGTCGGCGCCATCCCGGCCGAGCGAAAGATGTTCTAGGCTGCGAACCGGGCCGGGCGGCCCAGGACCAGGCGTATGGGTGGAAACAGGAACAAGCGGTCGGCCAGAAGCGGGAACGCTCAGCGGAAGAACGCCATCCGCAGGCGCGACCGCACGGCCCTGGGGATCGCGACCGGCGGCATGCTCGTGCTGCTGGCCTGCGCCGGCCTGTACCGGGCAATGCTGGGGTCGATCCCGCCCGCGATCGGTGGCCCCTTCACGCTTGCCGACAGCAGGGGGCAGCCGCGCAGCGACAGGAGCTTCCGCGGCCGCTACATGCTGATCTTCTTCGGCTATACCAACTGCAACGATATCTGCCCGCAGACCCTGACCGAGATGTCGGAAGCGCTTGACCGGCTTGACCCGGATGCCAGCCGGATCCAGCCGATCTTCATCACTGTTGATCCGACCCGCGACACCCCCGACCGCCTGCGCCGCTACACGCAGGCGTTCTCGCCGCACCTGATCGGCTTGACCGGAACCTCCGGTCAGCTCGACCGCGTTGAGCGACGCTTCCACGTGGTGGTCGAGCCGGAGGACGGGCGCACGGCGGAGCTTGCCCATACTGCGGTGCTCTACCTGCTCGGGCCGGACGGCGACTTCCTGGCGCCGATCCCGGCGGATGCGGACCGGGTGGCGATGCAGGCGGTGCTGCAGCGCTACGTGTCCATCCCGCCCGCCGGCCGGAGCTGATCCGGACGGCGGGCGAGAACGGCTGCGCTTCTCGTCGGCCGGGCCAACGCTGATGCGCGAGCAGGTCAGCCAGATCGCCCCAGTTGCGGCCGATGTCGATCTTTTCCGTCGCGAACGCCGCCTTCATCCCGGGTGCCGGCCGATGCGAGTCGACCATGAACATGTTGGCGTCGCTGGGCAGGTGCCTGATGCCGCGCTGCTTCAGGTGCGCAAAGCTTTGCTCGCGCGCCTCGATCATCTGCTGGCGGCGGGCGACGATCTCTGCCTGCAACAGGGCGGTGCCGCCGGTCGCCAGCGCCACCACCGACAGCGCGCCGCTCTGCATCTGGCCGTCATGGCGCATCATCCGCTCGTGCAGGTCGGGACGCGCCATGCTGAGCCCAAGCCGCGGCCCGGCCATGCCGAAGATATTGGAGAAGGTCCGCGGCACGACGACGTCCTTGCCTTGCGCCGCCAGAAAGGCCGCGCTCGGCGTGCCGGCGAAGTGCGGGTAGGCCTTGTCCACCAGCACGATCGAGCCGGCCGGCTTGTTCTCGACCAGCCAGCAGATGTGGGCGACCGGGGTGATGGTCCCGGTCGGGTTGTTCGGCGAGCATACGGAGTACACGCCGGCCTTGTCGGCCGCCAGCATCGTCCGGATGTTTGTAGCACAGCGGTTGTGCGGCTGCAGCGGGACCTTGGTCACCTTGACGTTCAGCCACGTGCCGACCGTCCAGGCTTCCTCGTAGGTCGGGCCCGCCGTCACCAGGCCGCGCGTGGGCGAGCAGAACGTCACCACCGCGCGCGCCAGCGGGTCGCTGGATCCGGGCCAGGGCATGATGTGGTCGACCGGCACCTTCTGCACCGCCGACACGTTGTTGATCAGAGTTTGGCGCAGGTCGCCGGGCTCGTAGCGGTCGCCTTGCTGCACGGCGGGGTCGGTTCAGCACTCGTTGCTGCCGATCCACACCATTCCCTGCAGGTCCAGCTTTCTCGCCACCCGGTGATGGTGGTGGCCGCGTGGGCTGCGCCGCGGGACACCGACAGGCCGCCCACTGCTGCGACCGCCTGCACGCCCAGCAGGGGCGAGGCCCGCCCGAAATGGCGGCGGGAATAACCGCGTTGCAGAAGGTCCTGTTTCGCGTCCTGCGACAATGCAGCGGTGATTCCGGCTCCTTCGCGTCAAGCACCGATGCCAGATTGATGTTGCGTCGCCGCTTCTTCAACACGAAACAGGCATGGATATGTAGCCGGACGCAACTTTGTTTCGCGGGCTGCGCGCGACCCGCTTCGGCATGGTCGAGGAACCCCAGGATCAGGTAGCCGCGGCGTTCGCCTCGGCCAGGATGCGTTGCAGGGCGCCCACGTCGTGCGCGAACCGGCCCAGGAACAGGCCGTCGACCGCGCCGCCGATCCGGTCCAGCAGCCCAGGGCCGGCGCTGCCGCCATAGATCAGTCGCGCCGACGGCCAAGACTTCAGCCTGGCGCGAAGCGTTCCCGCGACCGCCACGAT
>CAXSHC010000329.1:0-3389 GCA_964236745.1 uncultured Acetobacteraceae bacterium | reverse complement strand
AGATCCAGGAACTGCAGCCCGCGGTTGGTGTATTTCTTGGCGATCGAGATCACGAGCCGGAGGTTGGCCTCGATCATCTCCTTCTTGGCCCGTGCAGAATCTCGCTCGCCGCGCGACACGGTGGCGTACACGCGACGGAACTCGGCGATCGGCAGTCCGGCGTCCTGCGCCACCTGCGCCACCTTGCCGCGCAGCTCGGTCACGTCCGGCGCATGCCTGGACACGAAGTTCTTCCACGCCTTGCCCGGCAGCACCGCCACGCTGTCCATCCAGCCCGGATCCATCTCGTGGCCGCGATACTTGAGCAGGAAGTCGTCTCGGCTGACCTTGGCGCTTTCGGCGTGGCGCAGCATGCGGCCTTCGAGTCCGTTCAGCAGCTGGCTGATCTGCTTGAGCTGCGTGACCAGCTCCTCGATGCGGTTGTTGTGCAGCCGCACGGTTTCAACCTTGGCGACCAGCTCGTCGCGCAGCTTCTCGTAGCTTTTCTCCGAGCGATCGGACATCTCCTCGCCGGCGGTGAGGCTGTCGAGGCGCTTGCTCTGCACCTTGTGCAGCTTCTTGTAGAGGGTCTCGATCTCCTCGAACTGCTCCAGCACCTCAGGCTTGAGCTTCTCCTCCAACGCGGACAGCGACAGGCCGGCGCCCTCGCCTTCCTCCGCGTCGTCATCCCCGCCCGGCGCGTCGAAGCTCGGCTCCGGCGGCGGCGGTACGCCTGCTCCGTCCGCCGCTTCCTCGCCACCGGCGGCGCCGGCCTGCGTCGCCTCCAGGTCGATGATGTCGCGAAGCAGCATCTGGCCGATCTTGAGCCGGTCGTGCCACGAGATGATGGCGCGGAAGGTCAGCGGGCTTTCGCACAGGCCACCGATCATCTCGTCACGGCCGGCCTCGATCCGCTTGGCGATGGCGATCTCGCCTTCGCGCGACAGCAGCTCCACCGAGCCCATCTCGCGCAGGTACATTCGCACGGGATCGTCGGTGCGCCCGAGGCTTTCGGCGTCGACGTTGCCACTCGGGGCCTCGGTCTCGTCGGCTTCCGCCTTCTTCTCGACCTCCTCCTCCTCGCGGACCGCCTCGGTTTCCTCGTTGTCCTCGTTCTCGACGACCTGGATGCCCATCTCGGACAACACCGCCATCACATCCTCGATCTGCTCCGACGACATCTGGTCGGGCGGCAGCACCGCGTTCAGCTCGTCGAAGGTGATGTAGCCACGCTCGCGTCCACGCGCGATCAGGCGCTTGACCGAGGCCGACTGCGTGTCGAGCAGAGTGGCGTCGGCGTCCTGCTCGCTCGCAGTCGCTTCCGTGGTCGCCGCCGTCTTGGTCGCCATGCTCAACCCAACTCCAACCCGATCCAGGCGCCGCGCACAGTCGCGGCGTGTCCCGGTGTTCCCGCCGCCGGTGCTTCCGCCGGCCGCTTCAATCGTCGTTCCCGGCCTGCTCGCCCCGTTCCACGGCGATCAGGGCGGACTTCAACAAGATCAACTGCTTCTGAGCTGCCAGATCCCACCGCTCCGTTAAAACCCGCTGCGCTGCCGCGACCTGGTCGCGCAGGCCGGGAGCGTTCACAAGGCCGAAGAACTGCCACCAGGCCTCCTCGGCATCAGCAGGCATCGCTATTTCGGATGCGGCTGCCGCCACTGGCAGGGGGCTCGGCGCCAGGATGACGTCCATCTGGACCGACAATCCGGCCGATTGCAGGTGGGCCATGAGGCCTGCCGAGTCAAGTGGACGTGATGTCGGCGGGTCCTCGTCTGCCGGCCGGCCGAGCGGGTCCAGGGTGCCGCACGGCGTGCCAGCCCAGTCCAGCAGCGCCGCCCGGACCTGCGCCAGCTCGTCCGGAAGCTCCAGGTGGCAGAACGCCTGCTCGACGTCGTGCAGCAGGTCGGGGTGTCGCAACAGGATCGCCAGGAGCATGCGCATGCGCTCCAGCCTTGCTCCGACCGCTTCCGGCACCGGGCGGGCGGCCGTCATCGCCGCCGTGGCCCGGGCGGGCGGCTGCCTGGACTGGCCGGCGCCTCCTGGCCGCGCGCCCGCGTTGCGTCGCGCGAAGGTTTCGAAGAAGCGCTGCTGCAGGGTGCGCCGGTATTCCGCCGCCAGCCCCTTGTGGCCGATGGTGGCCGCCGCCGCGGTGAGCCTGGCGTGCAGCGACGCCCGCTGCTCCGGTCCCGGATCGCGCACCCCCTCGCTCAGCAGCTCGAACAGCACGTCGGCCAGGGGTGCCGCCTGCCTGAGTGCCGCCGCCATGCCCGCGGCGCCGCGCGTGCGCACCAGGCTGTCCGGGTCCTCGCCTTCCGGCAGCCGGACGAAGCGGAGCGTCCGCTCCGGGTCCAGCAGCGGCAGCGCGGTTTCCGCCGCCCGGATCGCCGCACGCCTGCCGGCGGCATCGCCGTCGAAGCACAGCACCGGCGCCGGTGCCGCCCGCCACAGCGCTTCCATCTGCTCGGTCGTCAGCGCGGTGCCGAGCGGCGCCACCGCGCCGTCGAACCCGGCCTGGTGCAGCGCGATCACGTCCATGTAGCCTTCCACCACCACCAGCTCGCGCGGCAGTGGCGAACCGCCCGCCGTGGGCTTCACCGCGCGCAGGGCGGAGGCAGCCCGGTGCAGCCCGAACAAGGTGCGGCGCTTCACGAACAACGGCGTTTCCGGGCCGTTCAGGTATTTCGGCTGCCCGTCGCCCAGGATGCGGCCGCCGAAGCTGACCAGGCCGCCGCGCCGGTCGCGTATCGGAAACGTCACCCGGTTGAGGAACAGCTCGCCCTTGGGAGCCCCGTCCTCGCCCAGGCGCATCAGCCCGGCTTCCGCGACCAGCTCGACCGGGAAGCCCGCTTCCTTCAGCTCGGCCAGCAGCGAGCCGCGGCCGTCGCCGGACCAGCCCAGCCCGTGGTCGGCGATCGTGGAGTCGCTCAAGCCCCGGCTGCGCAGGTAGGCCAGGCCTTCCCGCCCCTGCGCGCCATGCAGCCGCCGCACGAAGCTCGCCTGCGCCGCGTCCAGCACGTCGACCAGGGTGCGGGCGCGCTCGGCCCGGCCGCGATCGGCCGGCGCCTGCTTCGGCACCTCCAGCCCGGCCTCGCCCGCCAGCGCTTCCACCGCTTCCAGGAACGATCGCCCTTCGGCCTGCATCACGAACGAGATCGCGTCGCCGTGCGCGCCGCAGCCGAAGCAATGGAAATGGTCGTCGTATACGTAGAAGGAAGGCGTCTTCTCGCCGTGGAACGGGCAGCATCCCTTGAACTGGCGCCCGGACCGGGTGAGCTTGGTCTTGCGTCCGACCACGGCCGCGATCGGCGTGCGCGCGCGCAGCTCGTCCAGGAAGGCGGGATCGAAGGCCATCGACCGGTTGTAGGGGCGGGTCCGGAACAGGTCCATCGCGGCCACCGTTCGGGGCGGCC
>CAXSHC010000328.1:0-3393 GCA_964236745.1 uncultured Acetobacteraceae bacterium | reverse complement strand
CGACCATTCCTGGGCCGAGGCCTACGCGCGGGCGGGCGGGCGCTACTACCCGAAGCTCCAGGTGGCGTCGCCGTTCAGCCCGGTGCCGGGCCCGCGCCTGCTGGTGCATCCCGAGGCCGGGTACCCGCCCGCGGTGCTGACGTCGGCCCTGGCGGGGGCGCTGCGACAGGCTTGCGGCGAGCTGTCGCTGTCGTCGGTGCACGTGACGTTCTGCAACGAGGACGAATGGGAAGCGCTGGGGGCCGATGGCTGGCTGCAGCGCATCGGCATGCAGTTCCACTGGGAGAACGCCGGCTACGCGAGCTTCGACGACTTCCTCGGCGCCCTCAGCTCGCGCAAGCGCAAGAACCTGCGTCGCGAGCGGCGCGATGCCAACGCCGCCGGCCTCGAGTTCCGCACCCTGCAGGGCCATGAAATCACCTCCCGGCACTGGAAGGCGTTCCACCGCTTCTACATGTCCACGGTGGACCGCAAATGGGGCAGCGCCTACCTGACCGAGCGCTTCTTCCCGCTGCTGTCGGAGCGCCTCGGCGACAAGGTGGTGCTGATGCTGGCCGAGCAGGACGGCAAGCCCGTGGCGGGCGCGCTCAACCTGCTGGGAACGGACGCGCTGTATGGCCGCAACTGGGGCTGCATCGGCGAATGGCCGTTCCTGCATTTCGAGCTGTGCTACTACCGCGCCATCGACTTCGCCATCGAGCGCGGCCTGAAGCGCGTGGAAGCGGGCGCGCAAGGCGAGCACAAGATCCAGCGCGGCTACCTGCCGCGTCCGACATACTCGGCGCACTGGATCGAGCACCCGGGCCTGCGGGCGGCGGTACGGGACTATCTCGACCAGGAGCGGCCGGCGCGGCTGGAGGAGATGCAGGAGTTGTCGACCTTGTCGCCCTATCGCCGCGGCGACGAGGAAGGCTGATCGGCCAACGAGCGGCCGACCGGCAGGGACAAGGCCGGGCTCCGTGCCCGCCCCCGTGGGAGCGGGCCGCAGCCGGGTCGCCCGTCCGGTCGTGACGCGGGCGGGACCGGAGTCAGGTCCTGGCGAAGGCGCCCTGCAGGTTCTCGTCAATCTTGCCCAGGAAGTCCTGCGTGGTGAGCCAGGGCTGCTCGGGACCGATCAGCAGCGACAGGTCCTTGGTCATGTGGCCGGCTTCCACGGTGTCGATGCACACCTTTTCCAGCGTTTCGGCGAAGTGCGTCACGTCGGGAGTGTCGTCGAAGCGGCCGCGATACACCAGGCCGCGGGTCCAGGCGAAGATCGAGGCGATCGGGTTGGTGCTGGTCTGCCGCCCCTTCTGGTGCTCGCGGAAGTGGCGCGTCACCGTGCCGTGCGCGGCCTCGGACTCGATGGTGTTGCCGTCCGGGGACAGCAGCACGGAGGTCATCAGGCCGAGCGAGCCGAAGCCCTGCGCCACGATGTCGCTTTGCACGTCGCCGTCGTAGTTCTTGCAGGCCCACACGTAGCCGCCGGACCACTTCAATGCGGCCGCCACCATGTCGTCGATCAGGCGGTGCTCGTAGGTCAGGCCGCGGCTGTCGAACTCGGACTTGAACTCGGCGTCGAACACCTCCTGGAACACGTCCTTGAACATGCCGTCATAGGCTTTGAGGATGGTGTTCTTGGTCGACAGGTAGACCGGCAGGCTGCGCTGGAGCCCGTAGTTGAAGGACGCACGCGCAAAACCCTCGATCGATGCCCGGGTGTTGTGGATGCCGAGCGCCACGCCGGGACCCTTGAAGTCGTGCACCTCGTGCTCGACCGGTGCCCCGCCATCGGCTGGCTGGTAGGTGATGGTCACGCGGCCCGGGCCCGGCACCTTGAACTCGGCGGCGCGGTAGATGTCGCCATAGGCGTGGCGGCCGATGATGATCGGCTGGGTCCAGTGCGGCACCAGGCGCGGCACGTTGGAGCAGATGATCGGCTCGCGGAAGATGGTGCCGTCCAGGATGTTGCGTATGGTGCCGTTGGGGCTGCGCCACATCTTCTTGAGGCCGAATTCGGTGACGCGCGCCTCGTCCGGGGTGATGGTGGCGCACTTCACGCCGACGCCGTAGCGCTTGATCGCGTGGGCGGAGTCTACCGTCACCTGATCATCGGTCTGGTCGCGATACTCGATGCCGAGGTCGTAGTACTTCAGGTCGACGTCGAGGTAGGGAAGGATCAGCTTCTCCTTGATGAAGCTCCAGATGATCCGGGTCATCTCGTCACCGTCGAGCTCGACGACCGGCTCCTTCACCTTGATCTTCGCCATGTTCCGACCTGCCCTGGTTGATGCGGCCGGCAAGGTCGCACCTGGGGTCGGACCCGGCAAGCCGACAGGTAGATCTTGCGAATGATTATCAATGCGCTCTAGCCTGCTTGGGCAGAACGGAGTTCTCAGCATGCACAGGCATTTCTCGACCGGCAGCACGACACTTAGCGCCCTGATGGCGGCACGGCGCGACGAACCGCGACGCCTTCCCGCCTACGACCTGTTCCGGTTGCTCGCCGAGATGGGCGACCGCGGCCATCGCGTGGCGCACAAGCGGTCGACGGCCCGACCGGTCGCGCGGCCTGGGGAACCGCGCGACGTCGAACGATAACCGGGGTTCAATCGGCCGCTTCGGTGACCTCGTGGTCCTCGGGCTCCACGGTCATGGCGTTGGCGACCACGCCGGCCTGCTGGCGGATACGTTGCTCGATCGCTTCCGCCATGTCCGGATGGTCGCGCAGGAACTGCTTGGAGTTCTCGCGGCCCTGGCCGATGCGGGTGCTGTCGTAGGAGAACCAGGCGCCCGACTTCTCGACGATGTTCGCCTTGACGCCGAGGTCGATCAGCTCGCCCATCTTGCTGACGCCCTCGCCATACATGATGTCGAACTCCACCTGCTTGAACGGCGGCGCCATCTTGTTCTTGACCACCTTCACGCGGGTCTGGTTCCCGACCACCTCGTCCTTCTCCTTGATCTGGCCGATGCGCCGGATGTCGAGGCGGACGGAAGCGTAGAACTTGAGCGCGTTGCCGCCGGTGGTGGTCTCCGGGCTGCCGAACATCACGCCGATCTTCATGCGGATCTGGTTCAGGAAGATGATCATGGTGTTGGAGCGCGACACCGTGCCGGTGAGCTTGCGCAGCGCCTGGCTCATCAGCCGGGCGTGCAGGCCGACATGGCTGTCGCCCATGTCGCCCTCGAGCTCGGCGCGCGGCACCAGGGCGGCGACGCTGTCGATCACCAGCACGTCGATGGCGCCCGAGCGCACCAACGTGTCAGCGATCTCCAGCGCCTGCTCGCCCGCGTCCGGCTGCGAGATCAGCAGGCTGTCGATGTCCACGCCGAGCTTGCGCGCATAGCCGGGGTCGAGCGCGTGCTCGGCGTCGATGAAGGCGCAGGTGCCGCCCTTCTTCTGCGCTTCCG
>CAXSHC010000327.1:0-3399 GCA_964236745.1 uncultured Acetobacteraceae bacterium | reverse complement strand
GGGAACTCCACGAAGTCGCGCTTCACCGAGGTGCCGGACTGGGTCGGGTAGCGCACCCGGCTCAGCAGGCCGTGCAGCCCGTGGCCGAACTCGTGGAACAGCGTGCGCGCGTCGTCGAACGACAGCAGGGTCGGCTCGGCGCGGGCGAAGTTGTTGTTGTTGACGATGATCGGCGCGACCGGCGCGTCCAGGTTCTCCTGGTCGCGGTAGCTGCTCATCCAGGCGCCGGAGCGCTTGTCGCCGCGCGCGAAGTGGTCGGCGAGGAACAGGCCGACATGCCCGTCCGCGTCGCGCACCTCGAAGGCGCGCACGTCGGGGTGGTATACCGGCACGTCCGGACGGGAAACGAAGCTCAGCCCGAACAGCCGGCTCGCGGTGTCGAACGCCGCCTGCTGCACGTTGTCCAGCACGAAGAACGGCTTGGTTTCCGCCTCGTCCAGCGCGTAGTCGGCGCGTCGCACCTTTTCCGCGTAGAAGCGCCAGTCCCAGGGGGCGAGCGCGCCCTCGAAGCCTTCGGCTCGTGCCGCCGCCAGCAGCCGGTCCCGCTCCGCCAGCGCCTTGGCGCGCGCCGGCACCCAGACCTGCTGCAGCAGCGCGTCCGCCGCTTCCGGCGTGCCGGCCATGGTGTCGTCCAGCCGGAAGGCGGCGAAGTCCGGGTAGCCGAGCAGCCGCGCCTTTTCCCGCCTGAGCGACAGGATCTCCGGGATCAGGGACCGGTTGTCGTGCGCGCCCGCATGGGTGCCGCGTGCGATCCAGGCCTCGTACGCCGCCTGCCGCAGCGCGCGCCGGTCGGAGAAGCACAGGAACGGCTCGATCAGCGAGCGCGACAGGGTGATCGCGTAGCCGCTGTCCAGCCCGCGATCGGCTGCCGCCTGCGCTGCCCCCGCGCGCACGAACGCCGGCAGCCCGTCCAGCTCGTTCTCGGTGATCGGCAGGTGCCACTCCTTCTCGTCGTGCAGCACGTTCTGGCCGAACCGGGTGTGCAGCACCGCCAGCCGTTCGGAGATCGCGCTCATGCGCGCCTTGTGCTCCGGCCCCAGCGCCGCGCCACTGCGCACGAAGCCGCGATGCACCCGTTGCAGCAGCCGCATCTGGTCGGGCGCCAGGCCGAGCGTGTCGCGACGCGCGTGCAGGGCATCGACGCGCCGGAACAGGTCCGGGTCGAGCGACACCCGCATCCCGTGCTGCGCCAGCAGCGGCGACATGGTGCGGTCGATCGCTTCCAGTTCCGCCCCGCCCAGGCTGACGACGAGGTTGGAGAACACCGCTCCCACCCGTCCCAGGGCGCGGCCGCTGCGCTCGATGGCCTCGATCGTGTTGGCGAAGTCCGGCTCGGCCGGGTCGGCGCCGATGGTCGCGATCTCCGCCAGATGCTCGGCCATCGCCTGCGCGCAGGCGGGCTCGAACTGTTCGGGCCGGCTGCGGTCGAACGGCGGCGTCGCGAACGGCGTGGTCCAGGGGGAGGAAAGGATGTTGCTGTCGCTCATGCCCGAGACTCGGTGCAGAAGCCGTTCCCCCGGTCAAGCGAGCCTGGGCGTGGAAGCGGGCGTGGACACGGGCGGCTGGGCACGCAAGCCGGTGTCATCGTCCCAGGATGCGATCCTGCGACTGTTGTAACATTTCCGTGTAATAACGGGCGAGACGTGTCACGCGGAATGACGCTTGCATAACGATTTGCTTCACCCCGATAGGACTGATGCAGATGCCAGGCTCGTTCCGCAGCAAGATGCTGCTTCTCGCTTCCGCCGCGTCGATCGTCGCAGCGCCTTCTTTCGCCGCAGGACTAGGCATGGCGCTGGATCCAACCGGGGGCGGCGCCTTCCAGGTCGCGGAAAGCGAGTACCACTTGCCGGCCACGGTGGACCCGCTGGTCGACGCCACCGTCACCACCGAGTTGTGGGCCGAGATCTACCGGCCGGTCGACACCACCGGCGCAGCACACCCGCTGCTCGTCCTGTTGCACGGAAACCATGCAACATGCGGTCACTATGTCGCCGGCACGCTCGGCCGTGTCGACGACAACTCGCAGTACACCACCACCGGCACCTGCCCGGACGGCTATGTCGTGGTGCCGAACCACCTCGGCTATTCCTATTTTGCCACCCGGCTGGCCTCGGAGGGCTACCTGGTGGTGTCGATCAATGCCAACCGTGGCATCAACGCCGCCGCCGGCGTTCCCGGCGACCGCGGCCTGAACCTGCGTCGTGGACGGCTGGTGCTGCGCCACCTGATGCAGTTGGCACAATGGAACCGCAGCGGCGGCGCGCCGTCCTCGCTCGGCTTCGATCTCAAGGGCGCGATCGACTTCTCCCATGTCGGGCTGTTCGGCCATTCGCGCGGCGGCGAAGGCGTGCTCGCCGCCTACACGATGTACAACGATGGCGGCAGCGCCTGGCCCGGCGAGATCGCCACGCCGGTGCATTTCGACGCCATGTTCGAGCTCGCTCCAGTGGACGGGCAGACCTCGCGCACCTTTGTCGCCAACAACATCCCCTGGACCGTGCTTCTGCCGATGTGCGACGGCGACGTGTCCGACGTGGAAGGCGTGAAGGTGTTCGACCGCACCTTGTCCAACTTGTCGGAAACCACCCCGCGGAAGAAGTCGGTGTATGCCGTATGGGGCGCCAACCACGACTTCTTCAACACTGAATGGCAGACCTCCGACAGCCAGGGCTGCACCGGCACCGGCAACACCCCGCTGTTCTCCCTGACCGGCGCTTCCTCCAACGGGCAGCAGATCGCCTCGACCTATGCGGTGATGTCGTTGTTCCGTGCCCATCTCGGCGGCAACGCCGCGCCGGGCTGGGGCGAGTTGCTCGACTCCGCCTACGCGCTGCCGGCCCCGCTCGCCGCCGTCTCGACCTTCGACCGCTCCTTCAGCGACAGCGCCGATCTTGGGCCGGAGCTGCCCATGGACGATTTTGCTTCGGCCAGCAGCAGCGCCGGCATCCGCGACACCGACACCAACATCACCTTTGCCAACCAGATGGTGCCGAACCACGATGTGACGCTGTCGTCGGGTGCGGTCAGCTGGAACACCGCGACCCAGGGTGCCGCCGGGACGCCCAGCTACCAGATCAACCTGGCCAACGCCGGGTCCGGCTACGTGCTGTCGCCGTATCAGACGCTTGAGTTCCGCGTCGCGCTGCAATGCACGACCAGCCCGAGCTCGACCTATGCCTGCGCGGCACCGAGCCCGCTCAACAACGGTCAGCCCACCAACTTCTCGATCGCGCTGGTGCGCCCGGACAACACGCTCACCGCCTCGGTGGCGTTGTCGGACTACGCCACGGTGCAGGGACCGGTGGGCGGCTATGGCAACAACCTGCATCCCGTGCTGCAAACGGTGCGCATCCCGCTCAGCGCGTTCGGCTCCACCACGGCGTCATACCGTTCGGC
>CAXSHC010000326.1:1141-3429 GCA_964236745.1 uncultured Acetobacteraceae bacterium | reverse complement strand
GGACGCGCAGTACGTCTTCATGCCCGGCGGCGGCATCGCCGATCCCGAGGCGCCCAACCGGCGGATCTCGAACGAGTTCGTGCTGGGCGTGCGAAGCACCATCGTTTTCTGAACAGCGTTCACAATTCCATTGCCGGAGATCCGATGACCTCCCCGTTTCCGCGCCGCTTCCTGCCGGCCCGCCTCCTGTCGGCCCGCTTCCTGCCAGCTCTGGCGCTTGTTCTCGCGGCGCTGCCGTCCCATGCGGTGGAGGCGCCGTTCCTGGCCGGGCTGAAGCATCGCAGCACGATCGCCTCGACGGTGCCCGCCAACGGCGACCAGAACCCGTATGCCGTGGTGGTGTCGCCGGTCAGCACCGGCCGGCTGGTGCAGGGCCACGTGCTGGTCGGCAACTTCAACAACGACGGCAACCTGCAGGGGCGGGGCAGCACGATCGTGCAGATCGACCCGCAGCGGCAGGGCTTGTCCTTGTTCGCCGCCGTGCCGCGCACCCTGGACCGTTGTCCGGGCGGGGTGGGCCTGACCGCGGCGATGGCGGTGCTGAAAAGCGGCTGGGTGATCATCGGCTCCCTGCCCAGCCGGGACGGCACCACCGCCACCAAGGGCGACGGCTGCCTTCTCGTGTTCGATAGCCAGGGACAGCTCGCGGATGTATGGAGCGGGCCGCGCATCAACGGACCCTGGGGCAACATGGCGGTGGTGGATCGCGGCGACAGCGCCACCCTGTTCTTCAGCAACACCGGCTACGGCGTCGGCGCGCCGCCTGTGGACGGATCCACGCATCCGGTGTCCAGGGCGACCGTGGTGCGCATGGAGCTGCAGATCCCGGCCGGGGCCAAGCCGAAGCTCGCCAACATGACGGTGGTGGCGGACGGCTTCGCGGAAGCGGCCGACCAGGGGGTATTCATTATCGGTCCGACCGGGGTGGCGCTCGGGCCGGACGGCTCGATCTTCGTGTCCGACGCGATCGGCAACCGCATCGTGCAGATCCCCGACGCCCTGACGCGCACCACCAGCGCCGGCACCGGCACCGTGGTCACCGAGGGCGGGTTCCTGCGCCGGCCGCTCGCCCTTGTAAACGCGCCGAACGGCCACCTTTTGGTGACCAACGCGTTGAACGGCCAGGCGGTGGAGGTTGATCCATCGGCGCGGAGGCAGGTCGCGGCGCAATGGATCGACGTGGACCGGGCGCAGCAGCCGGCGGGCAGCGGCGACCTGTTCGGCCTCGCCCTCACGCCGAAGGGCGACGGCTTCTATTATGTCGAGGACGACGTGAACACGCTTGTCCTCGACCATTAGCGAACAGGAACAAGGGACCCGCTCGGTTGCAGGACGACCTCGCCGACATGCCGAACCCGCCCATCCCGGCGCGCCGCGGCTTCCTGAAGGGAGCGGGCGGGCTGGCCGTGGCGGGCGCCATGTGCCCGTTTTCCGGCGCGCGGGCGGGCTCGCTGCCGCAGGCCAAGGGCGTGTCCGCTGGTAGCCAGGGCCCTTCCCGGGCGGTGCCGGAATCGTTTGACGGCCCGCACCAGGCCGGCATCCTCACCCCGCTGCAGAACCACAGCTGCTTTGTCGCCTTCGACCTGGTCACCGCCGACGGACCGTCGGTGGCGCAGCTGATGCGGCGATGGACGGAAGCGGCGCGCCGCATGACGCGCGGCCAAACCGTGGCGACGATGGATGGCAGCCCGGACAAGCCGCCCGCCGACAGCGGCGAGGCGGTCGGGCTGGGGCCGGCGCGGCTCACCGTCACCTTCGGCTTCGGGGCGGGGCTGTTCGAGAAGGACGGGCAGGACCGCTACGGGCTGCGGTCGCGCCGTCCGGCGGCGCTGGCCGACCTGCCGCGGTTCAACGGCGAGCAGCTCGCTCCCGGCAGCACCGGCGGTGACCTGTCGATCCAGGCCTGCGCCGACGACCCGCAGGTGGCGTTCCACGCGGTGCGGCAGCTGGCGCGCATCGCCGACGGGGTGGCGCGGCTGCGCTGGATCCAGAACGCTTATTCCGCCCAGTTCGCCGCCGAGGACACCCCGCGCAACCTGATGGGCTTCAAGGACGGCACCCAGAACCCGATCTCGCGCCAGCCGGACCAGGCCAGCGCCATCGCCGGCGGCAAGCGCTACGTGGCCAGCCCCGCAGATGAGATCGTCTGGGCCGACGGCACCGACGGGGAATGGATGCGGGGCGGCTCCTACGTGGTGGCGCGCCGGATCCGCATCTTCCTGGAGCACTGGGACCGCACCGAGCTGTCGTTCCAGGAAACCGTGTTCGGCCGCTCCAAGCAGACCGGC
>CAXSHC010000326.1:0-1131 GCA_964236745.1 uncultured Acetobacteraceae bacterium | reverse complement strand
CGAGTTCGACCCGCTCGACCTCGACGCGGTGGATCACGACGGCAACCCGGTGATCGACGAGAACGCCCATGTTCGTCTGGCCTCGGCCGGCAGCAACGACGGCGCGCAGATCCTGCGCCGGTCGTACTCCTACAACGACGGGCTGAACTTCGTCGCTGAGCGCTGGCCGCCCTGGCACCAGGGGCTGGAATACGACGCGGGTTTGTTCTTCGTGTGCTACCAGCGCGACCCGCGCGAGGGTTTCGTGCGCATCTTTGAGAAGATGTCCAAGCTCGACCTGCTGAACCAGTACGCGACCCATGTCGGCGGTGGCCTGTTCGCGATCCCGCCCGGCACCAGCGGCCCGGACCGCTATATTGGGCAGGCGCTGTTCGAGGGCGTGGCACTGCGCGTGGCGGACAACAAGGTGAGCAACAAGCTAGGCAACGAGATGGACACCAGGCCCGCATCCTATTGAGGCGACGAGGGACGGCGCGGTTCCTTGACAGGTCGTTGCACCGCCGGTAGTGGACGGCGGCACCCGGCGGAAGGTGTGACCATGGATGAGGACACGACCGACCGGCGTTCGTTCGATCAAAGGCTGAGCGCGGCCCGGAGCAAGCGGGGCCTGGACCCGGTTCCGGCGCAGGCTGACCCGTCGGTGCCCGATGCCAGCGCCATGGCGGTGTTCTTCCGGGTCGGTGTCGAGCTGGTTTCGGCGCTGCTGGTTGGCCTGCTGATCGGCTGGGGGCTGGACCGGCTGCTGGGAACCAGGCCGCTGTTCCTGATCTTGCTGGTGTTTCTCGGCGGGATTGCAGGCATCATCAATGTCTGGCGGCTGGTCGCGCCGGCACCCAATGCTGGCCGCAGAAGCCAGGGTCGCGGTTGAAGAAGGGAACGGGTCGTGGCGGGCGGACATAGCATCGACGCACTGGGCCAGTTCGCGCTGCACCCGATCCTGGGCTCGCTCGGCCGGAGCCTGCGCTTCAGCCAGTCCAACCTGATGATGGTGATCGCGTCGGCGATCATCCTGCTGCTGCTGTATGTCGGCATGCGCCCGCGCGCGATCGTGCCGGGCCGGCTGCAGGCGGCAGCCGAGCTGCTGTACGACTTCATCCACAACATGGCGACCGACCAGATCGGGCCCGAGGG
>CAXSHC010000325.1:0-3454 GCA_964236745.1 uncultured Acetobacteraceae bacterium | reverse complement strand
GAAGCAGCCGCACCGTCGGCTCCTCGCCATCGAGCCCCTTCATGATCTCGCAGAAGAAGCGAGGCGCCCCATAGCCCGCGAACAAGCCGCCTGCCGCCGCTTCCGCCGCCAGGACGGCCGGATCCCGGCCGCTCATCGTGTCCCGTATCCGCCGGCAGGTGGGTGGATGCCTGCCCGGTCCAGGCGCGAAGGAGCCATTCCATCCACCTGATGCTGTCGTCGATGCAGGTCCAGGGAAGCAAGAAACCCGCCACTTGGCTAGGGTACGGATGCTGCGGGGCCGAACGTGGGCGGGATGTCGACACGCGCGGCGCCGGGACCAGGCGTCGCGCTTCGGCCTCGTTCGCGTCGCTCCGGCATCCCGTCCGGACCAGCAGGGTCGTCCGCGCGGTCGACCTTGCTGATCTTCCACGCGCTTCCCGCGTGCCGGAGGTGGATGCAAAGGTCTGTCCGGCCTTGGCCGGAACCGGTGGGCTCTGCGGCCGAGACATGGGCCTTCCAGTCCGCCTCGTTGTAGTCCTGGACGGCGAGGAAGGGATCGCCGGCGTCGACGAAACGCTTGGCTCGGTAGTCTGCCACGAGCTGCGTACGGTAGGCGGCGGTGCGATAGGCACCGATCGCCGCTTGGTCGGTCGGGATCGTCTGGTCGTCCGCATGATCCAGATACCACCGGTGGAAGGCTAGGGCCTGCGACCGGATCCGGTCCGACGAGACTGCGGCGATCGCGTGGCGCGCGAAGAAAAGAAATCCAGCCGTTGTCAAGGCGGCCGGGCTTTCATGGTGTCTTTGCCGGGCAGATGCGGTCCGAACGTATCGTCAATAGAAGCCGCGGTAGAAATACGGCCGGTAGAAGTAGGGCCTGTAGAAATACGGGCGGTAGAACGGCCGGAAGGCATAGACCGGCACCACGGGCCGGTACATGACGGGCGGCGGGTAGGCATAGGCGGGAACGAACGGCACCAGGGGCAAGGCAGTCACCACTACCGGCGGCGGCGCCCGGCGCGCCACCCGGCGATAATGCACAACGCGACGGACCGGGACGGGGCACCTTGCAGCACCCAGCCTGTCCGCTTCCCGGTCGTTCAGCAGGCCCTGCAACGGCCCGGCGGTGATCTGCGACTGCGCCACCACCACCCCGCGCGGAGCCCGCTGCCCCGACATCCGGCGTCGCGTGGGACGCCGACCACTCGATCGTCCTGGCCGGCGAAGCGACGGTTCCTTCTTCCGGCGCGGCGATCGCCTGCGCGTCGCCGACCGGAACGCCGGCCGTCGCCAGCATGGCCATCCAGCCGACCGAAAGCATGCGCCTCCTCATCGGGGGAAGCTCCTTTCCGCGCAAACCGTGGCGTCGGCTCGCAGTGCCATCCACCCGAACCGTATCCCACGCGCTTCCGCTTCGCGGCATTGGCGTTCCCGATGAGCCTGCGTGATCGCTGCCGCCCGCGTCCCCGTCGGCCGGCCGACGGAGGCGTCCCCGATCAGCGCGGTGGCCAGCCCCGACACCACGACGGTGGTGATGTAGCTGATCAGCGCACCGAGCAGCAGCGGCAGTTCGGGCGCTAGAATACGTCACCCGGACAGGTGGCCGAGTGGTTTAAGGCAGCGGTCTTGAAAACCGCCGTGCGTGCAAGCGTACCGTGGGTTCGAATCCCACCCTGTCCGCCAGCGCCGCGCCGGCGGCGTTCGGTCATGACCAGCTTTTAAGAAGAAACCCGGTTGGCATGGAGCGTGCGATGCCCGCTCCATGACGGCAGACAAGCGGACTGACCTGAGATGCGTGACCTGGGACCGGTGCTGGCCGACAGCTGGCGGCTGTTCAAGCCCTATTTCTTCCGCTCCGAGCATCGTCGCTCGGCCCTGGCCCTGCTGGCCGGAATCGCCCTGCTGTCGATCCTGCAGACCGAGATCGGGGTGCTGAGCACCTTCTGGTCCAACCTGCTCTTCGACACCTACCAGCAGAAGGACCTGAACGGCTTCCTGCAGCTGATGTTCACCTGGAAGCGGTTGCCAAGCGGCTGGATCATGCCCGGCTTCCTGGCCATCGCGATGATGTTCATCCTGCTCGGCTGCCTCAACGTGTTCGCGACGCAGCTGCTGCAGATACGCTGGCGCAGCTGGATGACCGGCGACTTCCTCCGCCGCTGGCTCGCCGACCGCGCGTACTACCGCATCAGCATCACCGCCGACGCCGAAGGCATCGCCACCGACAACCCCGACCAGCGCCTGTCCGACGACATCGCCAGCTTCTGCGGCGCCAACACCCGCCCGGACGACGACACGCTGAGCCTGCTGATCGGGCTGCTGAGCAACGTGGTGTCGCTGTTCAGCTACGTGGTGCTGCTTTGGGTGCTGTCGCGCACGGTAACGCTGTTCGGCGTGCACGTGCCGGGCAGCCTGGTCTGGGTGGCGCTTGCCTTCAGCGCCGGCGGCACGGCGCTGACATTTCTGGTCGGGCGCCGGCTGATCCCGCTGTTCTTCCTGCAGCAGCGTCGCGAGGCCGATTTCCGCTTCGCCCTGGTCCGGGTGCGCGAGAACACCGAGGGCATCGCCCTGCACGACGGCGAGGCCGAGGAGCATCACGCGCTGTCGCAGCGCTTCGACGCCATACGCGGCAACTTCCTTTCCATCCTGCGGCGCTTTTTGCTCTTGAACGTCACCACCATCTCCTACAGCCAGGTGTCCAGCGTGCTGCCGCAGCTGCTGATCGCGCCGTTGTTCTTCGCCGGCACCGTGACGCTCGGCACCATGATCCAGATCGGCCAGGCGTTTGGCGCCGTGCAGGGCGCCCTGTCCTGGTTCGGCGACAGCTTCACCATCCTGGCCCGCTGGCGCGCCACCGTTGGCCGTCTCGCCACCTTTGACCGGGCGGTGGAAGCAGCACGCGCGGCGGGCGGGCGCAGCGGCTTCGCCCGCTCCGCCTCGCCGGGCGACGGCTTCCGCCTGGCCGGCGCCACCCTGGCCCTGCCGGATGGTGCGGCACTCGCGCGCGACGTCGCCCTGGAGCTCCTGCCCGAAGGCGACACGCTGGTCACCGGCCGGTCCGGATCGGGCAAGTCCACCTTGTTCCGCATCCTGGCCGGGATCTGGCCGTTCGGGACCGGACGGATCGAGCAGCCGGCCGGCACCCGGCTGTTCCTGCCGCAGCGGCCCTACATCCCGCTCGGCACCCTGCGCCACGCCGTGTGCTACCCGCTGTCCGCGGTGTCGGTGCCGGCCGGCCTGACCGAGGCGGCGCTGGCGGACGTGGAACTGGCGCACCTGCTGCCGCTGCTCGACAAGGAGGACGAGAACTGGGGGCTGCGCCTGTCCGGCGGTGAGCAGCAGCGCCTGGCGATCGCGCGGGCACTGGTGAACAAGCCGGACTGGCTGTTTCTGGACGAGGCCACCGCGAGCCTGGACCCGGAAACCGAGGCGCGCATGTACGTCCAGCTCAAGCGCCGTCTTCCGGGCACCA
>CAXSHC010000324.1:0-3456 GCA_964236745.1 uncultured Acetobacteraceae bacterium | reverse complement strand
GCCAACGATCGCACCACCTTGGGTGCCGGCACCCAAGGTGGTGCGATCGTTGGCGCGTTGCTCGGCGGCTGGCTGTCGGACCGTATCGGCCGGCGCGCGATCTTTCTCAGCACCATGGTCATGTTCATCGTGTTCGCGCTGGCGCAGGCGTTCGTGCCGAACATGGCCTGGCTGGTGGTGATCCGGCTGATCCTTGGCATCCCGCTCGGCAGCGACATTTCCAACGGCTACACCTACATCATGGAGTTCCTGCCGCGCGGCCAGCGCGAGGTGATGGGCAACCGTTGGCAATTCATGTTCGCGGTCGGCGAGGTGTTCGCGCTGGCGGTGATCGGTTTGCTGCTGTGGATGGAACTGCCGCACTGGCTGGTGTGGCGCCTGACGCTTGGCTTTGGCGCGGTGCCGGCCGCGATCATCTTCGCCCTGCGCTATAACCTGCCTGAGACCGCGATCTGGCTGATCCGGCGCGGTCGCTTCCGCGAGGCCAAGCAGGTATCGGCCAGCATGTACCACGACCCGCTCGACTTCCTGCCCGACCACGACGTGCTGTTGCCGCAGCCCCGCGCCCGCGACTTCCTCCAGCACATCCGTCGCGACCCGATCCGCTGGCGCGCCACCCTGTTCGGCTGGATCGCCTGCTTCGCCCAGGGCAGCGAGTTCTCCACCTTCGCCTTCTACATCCCCGTGCTGTTCGTGCTGGTCGGCGTGTCCAGCGTTCTCGGCACCGACATGGTCACGCTGGTCCTCTATGTCATCGCTGCCATCTCCGGCTGGATCGGTCCGCTGATCACGCCCCGGATCGGCCAGCGCGGCCTCAGCATCGCCGGCTTCGGCATCGTGTTCGTGTCGCTGCTGGTGGCGGGCTTCGCCATCAAGACCGGCCACACCATGATCCTGCCGTTCGCTGCGGCTGCGATGTTGTGGGGACACTACTGGGACGCGGAGAACGTGGTGACGATCCCGTCCATGGTCGCCAGGCCGGAATATCGCGGCATCGCTTCCGGCTTCGCCTACGTGTTCGTCAAGCTGCCGTCGTTTCTGGCGATCTTCCTGTTCCCGGTGCTGTTCAACGCGATCGGCCACGGCAACGCGACCTTGTTCACGGCGATCTTTCCGCTGATCGGCCTGCTCGCCGCGATCTTCATCCTGCCCGAGGTGTATGGATACCAGGACGACTAAGACGTTGTCCGACCAAGCCGGCCAGGCAGGGAGGCCTGCCTCCGGACGCGGCGACCGGCTGTCTGTTCCCGATGAGAACGATCGGGGCCGGCCTGCCAAGGCCGGTTTGCGCTACCGCGCGGCGGCGGTCGCGCGTAGCTCGCCGATATGGCTTTCGACGATCTTGTGTGTTTCCGCCGCAAACGCGCGCAGCTTCGGGTTGGTGCCGTTGCTGGCCTCGGCCGCGAACGCCGCGCCGTCCTTGGCGTGCACCGCCTCCATGTCCTTGAGGTAGGTAGAGTCGAAGCGTGTCCCGGACAGCGCCTTGAGGTCGTCCATCTGCTTCTGGAACGACCCGTTCAAGCTGTCCGGCAAGGTGATGCCCGCGTCGGACGCGATGGCGTTCAGCTTGTCGCCGACCAGCTTGTGGTCGTGCTCCTCTGTATTGCCCTGGTCCTTGATCACCTGCGTGCTGCCCTGGTCCGCGGCGGCCGCACCAGCCTGCACCTCGAACATGCCGCCCTGGCTCACGGTGGCGACGAAGCGTTTGTCGGCGGCCGACATCGCGTCCGCGGCCCGTGCCGCCTGCACGGCGGTGGCGGCCAGTAACCCGGACAGCAAAAGCATGGGGATTTGTCGCACAAAAATTGTCCTGTTCCCGTTCCGCAGCACAACCGCCTGGAACAGCCGCCGGTTCCAGGTTGCCGTTCGGTTCAGCGCAACCGTGCGTTCGGCTCGAGCACCGTGGGGGCCGGCGCGGAACCGCACGATGCCGGCGTCCAGCTCCGGATCAGGGTGCCGATACGCACCCGGAGCGCGTCGCGTTCGGCCAGAATCGGCCGCGTTTCCGCGATCCGGTCTCGCTGCGGCAGGGCCGCGAGCGGTGCCAGGCGCTGCGACGCCACCATGGCCGGCACCTCCGACAAGGCCACGAAGCTGAGCGGCAGCACGATCTCCTGGGTCTGCCCGCGCGTGGCGGACGCGGTGGCGCCCAGCCCCACCACCGCCGAGCCGACGGTGAAGCCGCCGGTGGCGGAAAACGAGCCGGTCAGATCGAGCGAGAGATCGTGCGCCAGCAGGGGAACTTCCGGATCCGCCTGCTGCGCCGCGCATTGCGCCGCACGCGCTGCGGCTGCGAACCGCGCCGGGTCGGCACCGACCGCGCTGACCGCGCCGGCAGCCCCCAGCTCGCGCTGCACTTCCCCCAGGGCCTGCCCGATGGTGATGGGCGCGCTGCTGCGGGCACATCCGTCCAGAAGCAGGTTGGGCACAAGGCCGGGCAACAACCCCAGCACTAGGCCGCGGATCGTCCGGCCAGGGATGCGCCGTTCCCTCATCCGAAACGTCCGGGAACCGGACATAACGACAACGGGGACGCCAGCCGGCCGATTGCGGGGCGAACGTTTGAAAGTCGGTTCAACTGCCCTCGGCCCGACGACGCAACGAAGTCGTCCGATAAACCGAAGGCATCGCACGGAATGCATAAGGAAACGCATGGCATCAGCCTAACCGGATTGTGCCGCTTTTTTCCAGCGTGCCGCCGGCGCGCGTGTTGCGAGAAGCGACACCGCGCTGTCGCTGGCGGATGCAGCCCTCAACCAGATCAAGAAGAATGGCCGGAGCCTGAGGGCACGGAACCGAAACGATCGAGCGATTGTCGGCCGGGACGGCAGCAGGGAACGGTCCGCTGACGGCTTCCGGTCCGTTTCAACGTTTCCAGTCCGGCATGAGGCGTTGACGCAACTGGAGGATGCCTAGTTCCGCGTCGGGCGCTGCAGCGGCTTCTTTTCCATCTCCTCCGGCTCCGGCGCCATCTTCAGCGCCACCCGGAGAAGGGCTGCGCGTGACGACACGTCCAGCCGTCGATACGCGCGCAGGATCGCCTCCTCGTCGACGGCGAGCAGCCCGAGCGCGCCCTGGTCCTCCTGCAGGAATTCGGTCGGAACCGGCGCGTCCGGATCAAGGCCGATCAGATAGGACACCGATGTTTCCAGCGCTTCCGCCAGCTTCACCAGGCGCTGGCCGCGTGGCAGGGGCGCCTGGTCCAGCAGGATGCGGTGCAGCAGGGCCGCCGGCACGCCGGCGACGCGCGCGACCTGTTCCGGCTCCAGCTCAAGGCGGTCGAGCCGTCCCTGCAGCCGCGTCGCGATGCTCAAGGCAGGATCAGGCTTCTGCGGCCTCGTCGGGCTGCGCCGACTCGGTCTCGGTCGACGCGTTTCGGCGCGCGCGTGCCGCCTTGGGTGCGGCGGCGGTACGCCTGGGCTTGCGCGTCGGGGCCGGTTCCGGTTCGGGCGCCGC
>CAXSHC010000323.1:0-3474 GCA_964236745.1 uncultured Acetobacteraceae bacterium | reverse complement strand
CCGTCGCGAAGCGTGGTGTCGAAGATGATGACCTGGTCGTCGGCGACGCGGCCGAAGCTCGGGTGGTTGATGCTCATGGTGGCTCCGTGGAACGATCCGCCGGCCGGTCGCGAGGCGGCGTGGACCCTGGTGGAAAAGAGGCCAAGGCTGCAACCCCTGAGCGCCGTCGCGGCATTGCCGCCGCCCGGCCGCTCAGGGGCCAGGAAGTCGGAGCCCGGCGAGGGCGGAACGATCCGGACGGGACACTCGGGATGCCATGGGCCCCATCCTAGCGGAGCTTCCCCTTGATGCCAGCGTCCGCAACGCCGTGCTGCCGCAACCCTGTTGTGCCCGGCATGCGCGGCCAGGGTGTCCCACCGTCTCCGTTCCTGCCACTCTCCGTTACAGCGCGACCCCTCCACGCAACCGTCGGGCGTGTCTAGATGTATAACAATCGCGGCACATCCTCGTTCAGGGACTTCAGGCACAGCACGATGCGCGTCCTTCCCGTTTCCTCCTCAGTCCTTGCCGGGCTTGTCGCCTTGTCCGCCTGCACGGTGGCGCCGCCTCCCGGCCCAAGCATCCTGGCCCAGCCGGGCCGGGGAAAGAGCTTCCAGCAGTTCCAGGTCGATGACGGCAAATGCCGGAGCTACGCCGCCCAGGCCAATGGCGGCGTGACCCCGGGGGAGGCCGCCACCCGGAGCGGCATCGGCACTGCCATCGCCGGCACCTTGATCGGCGCCGCAGCGGGCGCGTTGCTGGGCGGCGGGCGCCACGCCGGCTACGGCGCCGCGGTCGGTGCGGGCGGTGGCCTGTTGCTCGGCTCCGCGATCGGCTCCGGAACCGCCGAGCGTTCGGGCGCCTCGTTCCAGGAGAATTACGACCGCGCCTACGCGCAGTGCACGGTGGCGTCCGGCAACTACATCCAGCAGCCGCCGGCACCGGTCTTCGTCACCCCGGCACCGGTCTATGTCACCCCGGCACCCGTCTACGTGACACCGGCTCCGGTCTACGTGGCGCCCCCGCCGCCCGGACCGCCGCCCGGCTACGGCTACGGTTACTGATCAGCCGGCTACCGGTCAGTCGACTGCCGGTCAGCCGGAAAGGCGAGTGAAACCGCCCGCCGACGCGGCGAAGTAGTTGTCGATCGCCCGCGCCATGGCGCCCGCCACGGCGGTGCGGTGCACGGCCTGACGCAGCGCCGCCTCGTCCAGCCGGTTTGACATGAAGCCCATCTCGACCAGGACGCTTGGGATGTCGGCCGCCTTCAGCACCACGAAACCGGCGTGTCGTGACGGGTTGTTCAGCAGGGCGATCCGGGACCGGAACGCCGACACCATGCTGCCCGCCATGTGCGCCGAGCCGGTCCTGGTTTCTTCCCGCACCAAGCTGGCCAGGATCCGCTGCACCGCCGGGGTGGTACCGTGGAACAAGGGGCCTGCGAATCGGTCGGCGCTGTTCTCGGTATGCGCCAGCGCTGCCGTCTGCGCGTCGGAAGCGCCGTCCGACAGGGTATAGACGCTGGCACCGCGCACCGCCGGATCGCGCAGCGCGTCGGCGTGCACCGACACGAACAGCGCTGCCTGCCTGCCCTCCGCGATGCCGACCCGATCCTCCAGCGGGATGAACACGTCGCGCCCGCGCGTCAGCTCGACCCGGTAGCGGCCCGACGCGAGCAGCTGGCGCTGCAGCTCGCCAGCCGCCGCCTCGGCCACGTGCTTCTCAAACGTTCCCGACACGCCGATGGCGCCGGGATCCTTGCCGCCATGGCCGGGATCGAGCATCACCAGCGGCCATGGCGGGCGGGCGCGTCCGACCACGAACGGCGACGCGAGCCGTCCTCGCGGCTGAACAACGGCCTGGACCGGCCCGAACGGGAGCAAGCCCGCGGCGCAGGCGGTCGCCGCCAGCACCGTGCGACGCCCCGGCGGCGGTGCAGCCGGCATCGACCCAGGCCGCGATCCGTTCCCGACGCCGCTTCGCGTTCCCGTTGCAGCCATGGTTCCCGTCCCGCCTGCCTGTCCTGCCTGCATCGAGGCTAGCACGACGCCGGAACCGACGCAGCGGCATCGGGATCCGGATGCCGGATCGGGACGGAGCAGCGGCGAACGGCGCTGCTTGCGGAACGGTCGGATCTTCGTCACACTCCGCATCGTGGAAGGGATGCCTTCGTGCTCGATGGCTGCCGAACAGGCGCGATCTGTGCGGATGCATCCGTCCGGCAAGTTGCCTTCCGCATGACGGTACGCACGCCGATGGGCTGGATCCCGATCCGCCCGGACCGGCGGGCATCCCGAACGCTCCCGCACCTGCCGTGCCAGCGGACCGACCTTGTTGTCGCCCGGCACCACATACCGCCCGGGCGGAGCCTGCCGGTCCTGCCGCGCATGTGCCGCTTCCTGAACGCCTAAGGACCCGATGACCGCCGTCACCAACCCCCACAGCGCCGGCAGCAAGAGGGTGGCCACCAGCCCCCCTGCGCGCGCCTGCGCCGGGCTACGGACAGCAGCACCGGGCATCCCCCCCATCGCCGCGCACGCGACGCCCTGCCTGCCCCCCGCCTCCTGGCGCGGGTTCCGTCCGAACCGGACCGAAGGCAGGCGCGATGCCCCGGCCCACCGGAGTCCACCCCACCATGACCAAGCGCATGCTGATCGACACGACCCACGCGGAAGAAACCCGCGTGGTCGTGCTGGACGGTAACAGGCTCGACGATTACGACGTCGAAACGTCGTCCAAGAAGCAGATCAAGGGCAACATCTACCTCGCCAAGATCGTCCGAATCGAGCCCAGCCTGCAGGCGGCGTTCGTCGAATACGGCGGCAACCGCCACGGCTTCCTCGCCTTCAGCGAGATCCATCCCGACTACTACCAGATCCCGGTCGCCGATCGCGAACGCCTGCTCGCGCTGCAGGAGGAGGAGGCCCGCGCCGAGGAAGCCCGCGCCGATAACGAGGACGGGGGGCACGAGGACCAAAGGCACCAGGACGGCGCACAGGAAGACGGGGAACGGGAAGAAGCCGCACGAAGCGGCGACGAGGACGGAAGCGCTGGCGTCGCACTTCCGGCCGGGCAGGACGCTTCCGAGGAGCCGGCCCCCGAGGCGGCGAACGCCGTGCCGGACGAGCCCCGGGACGAGTTCTATGCCGGAAGCGTCGATGTCGACCTCGGCTCCGAGGACACCACCCGCCCCGTGACGGATCCGGAGCCGCCGATCGAAGGCGAACCCGTCACCGAGATGCCGCTCGAGATCGAGGCCGACACGGTCGAGGGCGACGTGGTCGAGAACGATCCGGCCGCCGACGAGGCGTCCGACAAGCCGGCACCCGAAACCGTCGGCGGCGAAAGCACCGATGACGGCCACGCCCAGCGCCGCACCGCCCGGTTCCTGCGCCAGTACAAGATCCAGGAGGTGATGCGCCGCCGCCAGATCATCCTGGTCCAGGTCGTCAAGGAGGAGCGCGGCAACAAGGGCGCGGCCCTCACCACCTACCT
>CAXSHC010000322.1:2292-3479 GCA_964236745.1 uncultured Acetobacteraceae bacterium | reverse complement strand
TCGCGCAGGTCCGACAGCTGCGGCCGCTTGTCCTCGCGGCTTTCCACCTGGCGCGACAGCTGCGACAGCGCCAGCACCGGCACCGCCAGCTCCTTGGCGATCGCCTTCAGCCCCTGGGTGATCATGGAGATCTCCAGCACCCGGTTGTCCGGCTTGGTGCCGACGGCCGGCCGCATCAGCTGCAGGTAGTCCACCACCACCAGGCTGAGCCCCTTGGTGCGGTGCAGGCGGCGGCAGCGGGTGCGCATCGCCGACAAGCTGATCGCGGGGGTGTCGTCGATGTGCAGCGGCAGCGACTGCAGCTCGCGGCTGACCTGGACGAAGCGGTCGAACTCCTTCTGGCCGATCTCGCCGCGCCGGATGCGCTCGCCCGACACGCGGCTTTCCTCGGAAAGCAGGCGGGTGGCGAGTTGCTCGGAGCTCATCTCCAGCGAGAAGATCGCCACCGAGCCGCGCGGCGTCACCCCGGTCTCGCGCGCTTCCTGCATCAGCGAGCGGGCGGCGCCGAACGCGATCTTGGTGGCGAGTGCCGTCTTTCCCATCGCCGGCCGCCCGGCCAGGATCAGCAGGTCGGACGGGTGCAGCCCGCCGGTCTTCTTGTCCAGGTCGCGCAGGCCGGTGGTGAGCCCGCTGACGGCGCCGGTGCGGTGGAACGCCTTTTCGGCGATGCCGATCGCGTCGGTGAGCGCGCGCTCGAAGGTGATGAAGCCGCCGTCCTGGCCCTTGTCGGTGGCCAGCTTGAACAGCGTTTCCTCGGCCGCCTCGATCTGCTTGGCGCCGTCGAGCTCGGGGTTCACCCCGAACGCGTTGTTCACCACGATCTCGCCGATCTCGATCATCTGGCGGCGGATCCAGGCGTCGTGGATCGCGCGCCCGTATTCGCCGGCGTTGATGATGCCGACCATGGCGGTCAGCAGCTGCGCCAGATAGGCGGTGCCGCCGACCTCGTCGAGCACGCCGGAATGCTCCAGCTCCGCCTTCAGCGTCACCGCGTCGGCGAGCTGCCCCGCTTCCACCCGCCGCACGATCGACTGGTAGATGCGGCTGTGCACCGGGTCGATGAAGTGCTCGGGCGCCAGGAACTCGGCGATCCGCTCGTACGCCTTGTTGTTGGCCAGCAGGGCGCCGAGCAGTGCCTGCTCGGCCGCCTGGTTTGAGGGCGGCAGGCGCTGCGACAGGCCAAGCAG
>CAXSHC010000322.1:0-2282 GCA_964236745.1 uncultured Acetobacteraceae bacterium | reverse complement strand
ACCCCGCGTGGGGGATGCGCATCAACACGGCCCTGTGGATAACGGGGATCCCTGTGGATAACGGGGATGGACGCTCAGGGAGCCGGGCGCAGCCGGTCCAGCTCGGCCCAGGCCGACATAATGTGGTAAAATGAGCTAGTAGGTATGCGGTCGATTGCCGGCCGGCCGAACGGGTCGAGCCGGTCGATCCAGGTACCGGGCGGCATCAGCCCCCCCGGCTCCGACACCAGATAGCGGGTCAGCAAGTTGCCCACGTTGCGGCCGATTACCGCCTCGTGTGTCTTAGCGGCGGCGTGGTCGTGCCGCGCCATCGCTCTGCGGAACAGCGCGCAATGCGCCTTTGCCGTCTCGCCCTGCGGCCAAAGCCTGGCGGAACCCAGGCGCAGGCTGCCGTCGCGTCCGACCTCGTCGCGCACCAGCCCGGTTTCAGCACCGATCCCGTGCCGCCGGCACAGCGCGTCGAGCGGTGCCAGCAGCGTCGCGATGTTCTCGCCGGTCAGGCTTTCGTGGCGGTCCAGCAGCCAGATCCATTCCGCGTGGTGGCCAGGCTCCACCTTGTCGCCGTCCATGCCCGGCGCGCGGCGCCAGTCCTCGTCGAAATACTCGCCCAGCGTGAAGCTGTCCGACTCCAGCAGCCGGGTGCGGAACAAGACCACCAGTTCCGACGCCAGCTCGGCCCAGCGCCCGTCGCCGCCGACCGAGAACAGCTCAAGGGCGGCTTCCAGCAGGTGCATGTGCGGGTTCTGCTGCCGCCAGCCGGGCTCGGGTGGCTCGGCGTTGCTGAACCCGCCGGATCGCCGCGCCATGCGCCGGCGCAGGAAGCCCAGGGTGCGGTCGGCCTGCCGCAGCGGCGCCGGGTCACCGGTGTGGCGCGCGTGGTGGGCGAGTGCGAACAGCACAAAGGCGAGGTCGTACAGGTCACTGGTCGGGTCCAGCACGCTGCCGTCCGGACGCAGCCGCCTGGCCCAGCCGCCATCCGCCGCAACACCCTGCGCCGTCATGAAGCGGTGGATCCCGGACGCGATCCCCGCCGCCTCCTCCATCCCGTGCCGCGCCGCCTCGGTGAACACGTAGAGCTGCCGCGCCTGGACCCGCATGCGTCTGTATCCGGGCTCGGCCGGCCGGCCGTCGAGCTGAAGGTATTCGCAGGCGGCGCGCCCGCCACGCGGGAGCGGCGGGTCCATCCCGACGGTGGACCAGAACGGCAGCGCGGCGCCGAACACCCAGCCGCGCAACGCCGCCGCCATCCGCGCGGTCTCGCTTCCCGGCGCCTCGGGCCCTGCGATCCGGACCGGCGCGGTCATCCGTCCGCCCGGTCCGCCTGCCTGATCCGGGCGATCGTCGCGGTGGTCGAGCTGTCCGGTACCAGGCGCGCCAGCACCAGCCGGCCGCCGGCCGCTTCCACCTCGGCCGCCCCCACGACCTGCTCCGGCGCGTAGTCCGCCCCCTTCACCAGCACGTCCGGCAGCAGCGACAAGGGAGTGTCGTCCTCGAACCCCACCACCGCGTCGACGTATCGCAGGGCGGCGATCACCTGGGCGCGCGCGGCGAGCGGGTTGACCGGCCGCGCCGCCCCCTTCAGGCGTCCTACGCTTGCGTCCGTGTTCAACCCCACCACCAGCCGGTCGCATTGCGCGCGCGCCGCCGCCAGCAGCGACACGTGGCCTGGATGCAGGATGTCGAAGCAGCCGTTGGTGAACCCCACCGACAGCCCCTGCGCCTTCCAGCGCGACACCAGCTCCTGCACGCGCGGCAGCGAGCTCAGACCGGGGACGCTGCCCTCGCCCGCCTCGTCGCCCAGCTCCTGGTCGGCGAGGTCCAGCTCCGCCATCACCTCGGCCAGATCCGCGGTGGCGGTGCCGAGCTTGCCGACCACCACGCCCGCAGCGGCGTTGGCGATGTGCATCGCTTGTTCCAGCGTCCGGCCGGACGCGTGCGCCAGCGCCAGCGACGCGATCACCGTGTCGCCAGCGCCGGACACGTCGAACACCTCGCGCGCGCGGGAGCGGGCGGCATGAGCCGGGCCGTCGCGCTCCACCAAGATCATGCCCTTTTCCGAGCGTGTGGCCAGGATCGCCTCAGCCTCCGCCTGCGCCATCACCGCGCGCGCCGCCCGCTCGACTTCCGCTTCGTCCTCGACGGCAAGCCCCGACGCCTCGCCAAGCTCGCGGGCGTTGGGGGTGATGCAGGTTGCACCCCGGTAGCGCCGGAAGTCGCGCGACTTCGGGTCCACGAACACCGCAACGCCCTTCGCCCGGGCCAGCGCCACCGCGCGCGCAATC
>CAXSHC010000321.1:2617-3506 GCA_964236745.1 uncultured Acetobacteraceae bacterium | reverse complement strand
ATGTTCTTGGCCTCGTTGCCGACCGCCAGCACCTGCTTCTTGCCGCGCACGTCGGCGATCGCCACCACCGACGGCTCGTCCAGCACCACGCCCCGGCCCTTGACGTAGACCAGGGTGTTGGCGGTGCCGAGGTCGATGGCCATGTCGTTCGACATGACGCCCAGCAGGCGAGAGAACATCGGGAAACTCCAACCAACCGGTACCCGGGGTCCGGGCGATCCGCGACATGCGGCGACGAGCGAATTGGAAAAGGCTGGCCGCCTGGCGCCCCGCCGGGCGACCCGGGAACCGGACAACGCGGAGGCGGCCACGGCTTAGCGGCGCGCCTGCCGGGGGGCAAGCCTTGCTTTGGCTGGAACAAACACGATTTCACAGCGCCGTGAGCCTTTGCCGCGACACGGTTTCGACCTGTAACCGCCATGTTCACCGTGCGTTATTCCCTGGCGCCCAGGATGGCCCGTGGGCGGAAGCGTCCCGATCCGGCCGACGGCCAGGGTCGTTCATCAAACCAAGGACCACGATCATGTTGCGTTTCCTGACTACCCTCGCGACCGCAGGCGGGCTCGCCCTCGGCTTGTCGGCCTGCGATCCCTACAGCCCGGGCCAGCGCGCGGTCGGCGGCGGCCTGCTCGGCGCTGGTGCTGGCGCTGCGATCGGCGGCATCGCCGGCGGCGGCAATGGCGCCGGGATCGGCGCGCTGGCGGGCGGCGCGCTGGGCGCGGTGGGTGGTGCGGCGACCACGCCGAACCGCCACTACTAGGGTCTGGGCCATGACCTCCGCTCGGCGAGCGCGCTTCGGCGGCCGGCTCGTGCTTCTGGCAGGGCTCGCGGGCGGCGGCATGGGATTGTCGGCCTGCACCGATCCCTATGATCCCGGGCAGCGCGCGGT
>CAXSHC010000321.1:0-2607 GCA_964236745.1 uncultured Acetobacteraceae bacterium | reverse complement strand
AGGCGGGCGCGACGAAGCTTGCGGTGCGGCTTGGATCGGCGCCGGTGCCGGCGCGGCGCTGGGCAGCTCGCGGGTGGCGGCCGGGGAGCCGCAATCGGCGCCCTGGCGGGCGGCGCCGTCGGAGCGGTCGGCGGCGCCGCCACCACGCCGCCATCCGGCTATGGCCAACCGACCTATGCCCAACCGGCTTATGCCCAGCCAGCTTATGTTCAGCCCTCCTACGGCTACGCGCAGCCGCCGCAAGGCTATGCGCGGGACGATGTCTACGACGAAGCCCCTCCGCCGTCTGGCTATGCCCAGCCGGGGTATCCGCCCGACGCTGGCCAGCCGCCCGGCTATGGCCAGCCCGGAGGCTATTCGTCCGGCCCGCCGCAGGGCGAGGGCTATGCCTACTGAGGCATGGCACAACCCGTCCGGAGCAGGCGATTCACCCGCTTGCTCCGGTCATAACGTTCTCAGGCCGGGATCGCTTCGGGCTCGCTGCGGGTACGCTTGACCAGCAGCTTGTTCAGGGCGTGCACATAGGCGCGCACCGCCGAAACCACTGTGTCGGTATCGGCACCCTGCCCGTCCACCATCTTGCCCGCTTCCTCCAGCCGCACGGTGGTGCGCGCCTGCGCGTCGGTGCCTTCGGTCACGGCGCCGACCGAGAACAGCACCAGCCTGGCCTCGTGCGGGAATAAGGCGCGGATCGCGTTGAAGGCCGAGTCGACCGGGCCGGCGCCCTGCGTTTCAGCCGACGCCACCACCCCGTCCAGCTCGAGCTCCAGCGTCGCGTGCGCCGGACGCCTGGAGCCGGAAAACACGTCCAGCGACACGAAGCGGATGCGGGCGTGGTCGCGCTGCTCATCGTCGACCAGCGCCACGATATCCTCGTCGTAGAGCACCTTCTTGCGGTCGGCGAGCTCCTTGAAGCGCACAAACGCGTCCTGGACCTGGTTCTCACCCAGGTCGTCGTAGCCCATCGCCCGGAGCTTGTCGCGGAACGCCGCTCGTCCCGAATGCTTGCCCAGCACCAGCGAGGACTTGGTCCAGCCGACGCTTTCCGGCGTCATGATCTCGTAGGTGGCGGCGTTCTTCAGCATGCCGTCCTGGTGGATGCCGCTTTCGTGCGCGAACGCGTTGCGGCCGACGATCGCCTTGTTCGGCTGCACGTCGAAGCCGGTGATGGTGGCCAGCATGCGCGACACCCGCAGCAGCTCGGGCGTGCGCACGTTGTTGCGGAACGGCAGCACGTCGGCGCGCGTGCGCAGCGCCATCACGATCTCCTCCAGCGCCGCGTTGCCGGCCCGTTCGCCGATGCCGTTGATCGTGCACTCGATCTGCCGCGCGCCTGCCCGCACCGCGGCCACGGTGTTGGCCACCGCCAGCCCCAGGTCGTTGTGGTTGTGCGCCGACAGGATCACCCTCTCCGCCCCCGGCACCCGCTCGCGCAGGGTGGTGAACAGCGCCGCCATGTCCTCCGGCGTCGCGTAGCCCACCGTGTCGGGGATGTTGATGGTGTTGGCGCCGGCGCGGATTGCCGCTTCCACGCAGCGGCACAGGAATTCCGGCTCGGTCCGGCTGCCGTCCTCGGCCGACCATTCCACGTCGTCGGTGTAGCGGCGCGCCGCCTCCGTGCCGCTGGTGATCAGCTCCAGCACCGTGTCCGGCTCCATGCGCAGCTTGTACTTCATGTGCAACGGCGAGGTGGAGATGAAGTGGTGGATGCGCGGCCGCGCGGCCGGGCGCACCGCCTCAGCGGCGCGGGAAATGTCTTCCCGCCCGCCGGTGCGCGCCAGGCCGCAAATCACCGGGCCGCGCACGTGGGTGGCGATGGCATGCACGCTGTCGAAGTCGCCGGGGCTCGCCACCGGGAACCCGGCCTCGATCACGTCCACGCCGAGCTCGGCCAGCGCGTGCGCCATGCGCAGCTTCTCGGGAATGTTCATGGAGAAGCCCGGCGACTGCTCGCCGTCGCGAAGCGTGGTGTCGAAGATGATGACCCGGTCGGGCGCCATCGCGCCGAAGTTGGGGTGGTCAATGGTCATGGAAGTCGCCTGGACTGGAGTGGCCGTCGCTTCGTCTGCCGTGCGCCCGCAGGCGCTGTCCCCTGAGCGCTCGGGTCTTGAGCCCGGCGTCCGCTCAGGGGCGGATAAGTCGAAGTGGGCTTAGGACCGCAAGCGCTTGGCCGCCGCGCGGAAGGCGCAGCCCGGCGTTCGCTTCGATGTCGAAGGCGGTCATGAATTCAACCTGCCGCAACCGACCAAGCCGCATCGCGAGCGGCGGGGTCGATTTTACCCCAAAGCTGACCCGAGCAGCCTCTTCGCAGCACGTCTGTTGCGCCGATTGGACGTCAGGGGTTGCCGAGTTTCCCCGATCATGCTCTGGTCCGCTTCGTCATCGGGATCCGTCATGCCTGTTTTCGCCCGACTTCGTCGCTCCGCACCTACCGGCTTCGCCGCCCGGGCTCGCGTCCTGGCGCCGCTGAGCAGGACGTCCGCCACGCGCTGAGACCCGTTCACAGCCTCGTCGCCCGCCCGCTCCCGGCGACCCGGCGGCGGGCTTTTTCTTGACCTGCGGCGCTCCGGGCGGAAAACGGGGCTACAGACCCATACGCCGCGTACG
>CAXSHC010000320.1:0-3564 GCA_964236745.1 uncultured Acetobacteraceae bacterium | reverse complement strand
TCTTAGTAGGATGGGATCCGGATAGCCGCTTTACATCCCATGCCGGTCGCTACCGTTCTCGCCGGGCTCCAAAAGCAGACAGGCTTGGCAAGCGCGCCAATGGCCCGGTTAGCTGTATCCCCGCTGGTCGGTTTCTTCCGGGTTCTTCCGACAGGCTTGTCAGTCACGCGTGCGTCCATCGCTCGATCCGTGCAAGAGAGTCGAGACAACCGAACCGAGAGCCGGACCACCTTGGATACCGATCTTTCCTCCCCCGCCATCGCTGCACTCGGCTTGTGGCAGCGTACGCGGATTGCGTTGAAGCGGCTCACGACGCGAAGCCGGTTCTGGCACAACGCGCTCACGATGGTGTTCATGCCCAGCCTTTGGCGCAGCGGCATTCGCCTCCGGCTGATGCCGGACCACTTCCAGGGCATACTTCCGTTCAACCGCAACAACCGCAACTTCGATGGCGACATCGCCGGCGCGGCGCTGCTGGGGAACTGCGAGGTCGCGGCGGGGGGCTACATCTTCTACGCGACCGAGGGGGCGTTCAGCGTCGTGTGCAAAAGGCTGTCGTTCAGTTTTCGTCGTCCGTGCCGATCCGCCGTGGAATATCGGGTGGCGCTTCGCGACGATCTGGCCGGCCTGGTTGCCGCTCGCCGTCCCTTCACCATGGACCTCGACGTCGAGGTGTTTGAACTCGCCGAAATCCGTCGCCAAATCGGCACCGCGACCGCGACCTTTCATGCCCGGCCCATAGGCTACCTCCGCAGTCGCGACCGCCAGGAGCGTGCCATGGGACGTACCCCAAGCCCATGATCGCCACCTGGGCCTGGGGGCTCTGGCTCGCCGTGTCCTGGACCTGGTGCATCGCCCTTTTCCTGCCCGTCATCCTCGCCACGGATACCGGCCCAGGCTCTTGGGCCATCATGTTCGTTTGCAACGTCGCTGGCGCCGCCGTCATGCCGTTTTTGTTCCGCACGCCCGGGGCCAGCCTGGACTTCATCCGCCGCAACCTGCTGGCATGCCGGGTATTCTCCTGGGTCACGCTTGTTTGCCAGTCCTGGTTCATCGGCTGGGCCAGCAGCCGCTTGTCCTGGTCGGCCCCGGTCGTTGTTGTCGCGCTGGTCGCGCTGCTGGCCGGAGCCGGAAGCGGCCGGCCCGTTTGGATCGGTGCCTCGGTGGTGTGCTGGGTGTCCACGGTCGCCGCCGGGCTGGTGGACCTGGCCAGGGCACCGTCCGGACGCCTTTCATCCTTGTTCACCGACGAACTCACCTGGCACCCGGCAGCGCTGTATGCCCTGCCGCTGGTTTTCGCGGGCTTTGCCGCTTCTCCCCGGCTCGACCTGACGTTTCATCAGGCCTTGCGTGCCAGTCGGCAGCCCCGGCAAGCCTTCGCCATTGCCTTTCCCGTCTTGTTCGGGACCATGCTGGTCGTGTCGCTGGTTTGGCGCGACGACCTGACATCGCTCATGCTGCACCCTGCGGACCATGCCGCTGCCTGGCTCGTCCCGGCCCTGGTCGCCATCATCCTGCAGCTCGGCTTCACCGCGGTGCTCCATGCGCGGCACCTGCCGCGACCCAGGGTGGCCTTTCTCGTCGCCGCAGCTGCAGCACTTCTCGCCTGGGCCGCGGGGGATACCCCGATGCCGACCGGGCAAAGCCTGAACGAGCTGCTTTACCGCGCGTCCTTCGGCTTCTACGGGGTGCTGGTTCCCTGCTGGATCTGGGCTGGCGACAACGCCATGCGCCCTTCAACCGTTGTTCTGGCCGTCGTCGCTGTCCTGCTGGCAGCGGTCCCGATGCTGCTGGATGTCGCCTATCGTCCGCTCTACGCGGCCGCACTGGTTTTGATTGCTTTGACCCGGTTCGTGCCACGACGAGCGGCTCAGCTTGACCAGGCACGGGATCGAGCCTCGACGAGGTCACGCCACCAAACGTGTTTGTGACCACGTTGTGGCCTTTGGTACTGCCGGGGAACATGGGTGGACCGGGATCCCAGCCGTCAGTCCGATGTGGCTGCGGCAGCCCGGTAGGCGACGATAGGCGTGGCAAGCTGATGTCCATTCCTCGCGACGCCCTTTTCCGGACCGGACCGTCGGCTCCTGGCTAGTCTCGACGAACACCACGCACGAGCCATTATCCCGTTGGAGACGGCATCCGCAGAAACGAGGATCTGGTTGTTCTGACGCGCAGCGGCGGCAAGCAGGCGGTCGAACGGGTCGCGATGCCCCTAGCATGCCCGGCCGCCGGCGGTCGATACGAGGCCCTCGACCGGCGTGCTGCCGCGGGCGATCAGGACGTTCTCGCCAGCGAGCACGGCTTTGATCACGCGGGACAGGTGGACCGCTCATCGGCTGCACCCAGAAGTGGGTCCGACGGCCTTCGGCCTTCACGCCCACCCGGTTCACCGCCCCCCATGAGCCTGCTAGAACCCGCTGGTCAGCCGAGGACCCGTCATGCCCGCCCCCACGCCCGCGTCAGATCCGGGCCAGCCTGGTCCCAGCCCGCAGAGACGCGGCGTGTGCCTGGTGATCTCGGCGCCGTCGGGAGCGGGGAAGAGCACCATCGCCAACGCGCTGCGTGCCGCCGAGCCGGAGCTGACGCACTCGGTCAGCGCCACCACGCGGGCGCCGCGTCCGGGCGAGACCGAGGGAGTGCACTACTTCTTCCGCACGCCCGAGCAGTTCGCCGCCATGGCGGAAGCGGGCGCGCTGCTGGAATGGGCCACCGTGTTCGGCCGCGGCTATGGCACCCCGCGGGCGCCGGTGGAGGCGTGCCTCGCTTCCGGACGCGACATGGTGTTCGACATCGACTGGCAGGGCCACCGGCAGCTGCGCACTGCCCTGCCCGGCGACGTGGTCAGCTTGTTCGTGCTGCCGCCGTCGCTCGGCGTGCTGGAACGGCGGCTGCGCGCGCGCGCGTCCGACGATCCGGACGAGATCGCGCGCCGCATGGCGGCGGCACGGGACGAGATCGCGCATTGGCGGGAGTTCGACCACGTGATCGTCAACGACCGGCTGGAACAGGCGATCGACGGCGCGCACGCGGTGCTGAACGCCGCACGCATCGCGCTGTCACGCCAGACCGGCATGGCGGCGCTGGTACAAGGCTTCGGCTGAGGCCCGCCCGGAATCATGGACTTCTCCGACCTTTGCGTGCTGTGCGTTGGCGACGTGATGCTGGACCGCTACCATTACGGGGCGATGGAGCGGATCTCGCCCGAAGCGCCGGTGCCGGTGCTTCGGCTGCTTCGCACCCGCGAGATGCCGGGCGGGGTCGGCAATGTCGCTGCCAACATCCTTTCCCTGGGCGGGCGGGCGATCCTGGTCGGGCTGGTGGGCGAGGACGAGGCGGGACGGGCGCTGCGCCGGCTGCTCGGCGGCATGGACGGGCTGACCGACGCCACGGTCGCGACGCGGGCTCGGCCCACGGTCTGCAAGACGCGCTTCGTCGCTGCTAACCAGCAGGTGGTAAGGGCCGACGAGGAAAGCCGGCTGCCACTGCAGCCGGACGAGCAGGCGGCGCTGGTGGCGGCGCTGGATGCGCATGCCGGGCGCGCGTCGGTGCTGCTGTTGTCCG
>CAXSHC010000319.1:0-3569 GCA_964236745.1 uncultured Acetobacteraceae bacterium | reverse complement strand
AGCGAGACCTACGGCATCATGGTCTACCAGGAGCAGGTGATGCAGATCGCCCAGAAGATGGGTGGCTACAGCCTGGGCTCCGCCGACCTGCTGCGTCGTGCCATGGGCAAGAAGATACGTGCCGAGATGGACACCCAGCGCGAGGTGTTCACCGAAGGCGCGGTCAAGCGCGGCATCGACCGTGCCAAGGCGGTCGAGGTGTTCGAGCTGATGGCACGCTTCGCCGATTACGGCTTCAACAAGTCGCACGCCGCCGCCTACGCGCTGCTGTCGTACCAGACCGCCTGGATGAAGGCGAACCACCCGGTCGCGTTCCTGGCCGCCTGCATGTCGCTGGGGCGCGAAAAGACCGACAAGCTCGCAGCCCTGCGACAGGAGGCCGGTCGCCTCGGCGTCAAGGTGCTGCCCCCCGACATCAACCGTTCCGGCCCCGACTTCCTGGTCGAGGTGTCCGATGACGGCACCCAGTCGATCCGCTATGCGCTCGCCGCGGTGAAGAAGGTGGGCCTCGCCGCCATGCAGGCAGTGGAAGCCGCGCGCGGCACCCGTCCTTTCGTCGACCTCGCCGACTTCGCACAGCGCGTCGAGCCCAGGCAGCTCAACAAGATGCAGCTGGAGAACCTGGCCAAGGCCGGCGCCTTCGACAGCGTCGAGCCGAACCGCGCCCGCGTGTTCGCTGCCGCCGAAACGCTGCTCCGCCGCGCCCAGGCGCAGGCCGAGGAGGTCGCCAGCGGCCAGATCGGCTTGTTCGGCGGCGTCGCCGCGCGCCCGGAATCCCTGCGCCTGCCCGACATCCCGGACTGGCCCGGCATCGAGCGCCTGGGCCTGGAAGCCGACGCGATCGGCTTCCACCTGACCGGCCACCCGCTCGACTCCTACGCGCCGTTGTTGCGCCGCCTGGGTGCGGTGCAGGCCAACCGGCTGGAAACCGCGGCCCAGGCCGGGCAGGGGCGGGTGCGCATCGCCGGCTGCATCATCGACCGCAAGGAGCGCCCGACCCGCACCGGCAGCAAGATGGCCTGGGTGCGCTTGTCCGACTCCACCGGCTCCTGCGAGGTCACCTTCTTCAGCGAATCCTTGTCCCGCACACGCGACATCCTGGTCGCCGGCCAGGCGGTGCTGGTGACCGCGGAACTCCGCATGGAAGGCGAGATGCTGCGCGTCACCGCCCAGGACGCGGTGTCCCTGGACAAGGCCGCCGCCGAGGACCGCGGCGAGCTGCGGATCTGGATCGATCGGCCGAACGCGTTGAACGAGGTCCGCACCCTGCTCGGCCGGGAAAAGGGCGGACGCGGCCGGGTGGTGCTGCTGCCCTGCCTGGACGACAGCAGCGAGGTCGAGGTGACGCTGCCCGAGCCCTACATGGTCACCCCGCGCCTGGCGCAGGCGCTGAAGCGCGTGCCCGGCGTGGCACGCGTGGCCGAGCAGTAGCGTCGGCAGGGCGGAACGCGCCGGCCGCCGCCGGCGTCATCCCTCCGCCAGCGGACGGAAGAAGCCGCGCACGTGGGTGTGCAGCACCGAGGCGAGGCCTTCGCGCAGCCACGGCTCGTCCAGGTCCACCTCGTCCCGCTCGATCGCTGCACGGATCAGCGCCTCGACGTCCGGCGTGTGGTGAAGCCGTCCCTGCTCGACCGCCTGCCGGTATTGCGGCTGCAGGTAAAGCTTTCCCGGCTCGTCCATCTCCTCCCAGTTGGTGACCAGGATGCAAAGAAGCGCGATCGCCGAACCGGTCCGCAGCAGCTCCATGTCGCACCAATAACTCTTGGGATCGGCCTCCGCGTCGACGAAGCGCAGACAATCGAGACGTCGTTCCGCAGACAGGTTGTGCATGAAGCGGCCCTCGTCGGCCAACCTGACATAAAGCATGAGGATCTCGCGGATCGCGTTTTTGGCTTCTTCGTAGTTGTCCTTGTTGATGATCAGCGTCGTGGTCATGGTGTGGCCTCCTCGCGAAATCGCTCCCGGATCAAACGGCGACGGATCGCCCGGTTCGCCGGCACGGCGACCAGCCGCGCGATCAGCCCGGCTATCGCCGTCGACAGCAGCAGGAACACCAGCAGCCATGCCGGCTTGATCCCCGGTGCGATCTGCGCTGGCGGCAACACGACGCGCATCGCCGCCAGCACCGGCAGGTGGAACAGGTAGAGCTCGTAGCTGTGCCGCCCGGGAAAGCCGAACCCCGCGCCGGCACGGCCGGCACCCGACCCGCCGTCCGCCGCGCTCGCCAGCAGCAGGAGGGCGGTGCCGAGCGCCATCGCGGTCACGCCCCACACGTTGGCTTGGCCGATCGAGCGCCAAAGATACAGTGCCGTCATCGGCAGGATCGCCGCGAGCAGCCAGCGCCCCGACCGCCGTGACAGCGACAGCCGCCGCGACAGCAGGGCGGCGCAGCAGCCGATGGCGATGCCGTCGAAGCAGGCGCGGTAGGCATACAGGAACCCCCCGTCGTCACCCTGGTGCAGCGCCCGCCACGCCGGACCCGCCGCGACCACCAGCAGCCAGAACCCGACCAGAATGGGTCCGCGCAGCGCCCGGCACATCAGGGGAAAGCAAAGATAGAACACTTCCTCGACCGACAGCGACCACAGCACGCACAGGCAGTAGTTGAACCACCCCGCCTGCGCCATCAGCACGTTCATCCGGAAGGTGAGCGCCGTCAGGTCGGCCTGCAGGAACGACACCGGCGGCCCCGCCTCGGCCTGGTTGGCGAAGATCGGCAGCCCCGTGAGCTCGAGCGCGTTCACCAGCGCCAGCAGGAGCAGCAGGCACGGCCCGATCCGCGCGATCCGCAGGCCATAGAACGCCGCCGGACGGATGTCCCGCAGCCGGCCCCACCGCCGCAGGGCGTTGGACGTGATCAGGAACCCGGACACGGCGAAGAACATCGTCACGCCGTAGTTGCCGTTGCGGCACACCGCCCGCACCAGCCGAGGCGAGACCGCCTGCCCGAGCGGCGAATGCGGCAGGTCGTAGGCGATGTTGAAGTGGTGCAGCAGCACCAGCAGGATTGCCGCCGTCCGGATCAGGTCGACACCCTGGTTCCGCACCCCGACGCTCATCCGCAGCCACTCCCCATTACGGCTCCCGCCGCCACATCCTGCTTGCACAAGATCGCGGTTCCGCCCATATCCCGCGCGCTGGCGCCGCCATCGACGGAGGGGCCGGTAATTCGCACGCGGGGCTCGATCTCTGGTGTCCTGAAACGGACGCGGCGCCCGCGGAGGCTCAACCAGTAGACACGAAGGAGCACGCCGATGGCGATGCCCGATTTCACCCTGCGCCAGTTGCTCGAGGCCGGCGTCCATTTCGGCCACCATACCCGGCGCTGGAACCCGCGCATGGCGCCGTACCTGTTTGGCATACGCAACCAAGTCCACATCATCGACCTGCAGCAGACCGTGCCGATGCTCGACCGCGCCCTCAAGGCGGTGCGTGACACCGTGGCCGGCGGCGGGCGCGTGCTGTTCGTCGGCACCAAGCGTGCGGCGGCCGAGCATGTGGCGGACGCGGCGGCACGCTGCGGCCAGTACTACGTCAACCATCGCTGGCTCGGCGGCATGCTGACCAAC
>CAXSHC010000318.1:0-3577 GCA_964236745.1 uncultured Acetobacteraceae bacterium | reverse complement strand
GTCGCCGTTCTCGGTGGCGGTCACCTCGGCCTCGTCGGTGAGCCCGAACGAATAGTCGATATGGTCGGGATAGCCGTCGGGCTGCGCTTCCGCCGACCACACCTTGAAGAACGGGTTGCGCGCTGTTTGCAACCCGTGGTTCGGGTCGTAGCTGGTGATCCGGTATGGCCCGGTACCGGGCGGCGCGTCGTTGCCGAGGTCGTGCGCGGGCGTGTCGGCCGGCAGCACGTAGGCGTGCGGGAACGACAGCTTGTCGAGGAACTCGGCGTCCGGATGGGCCAGATGGAAGGTGACCGTGCCCGCCGCCTCGTCGCCGACCACGCCGCCGGCCAGCGTGCAATGCGGCCCGTCCTTCAGGCAGGCATCGGCACCGACAATGCCGCCGTAGAAGCCGCCCGCGGTGGGCGAGTTCACCTTGAAGATGCGCTGGAACGACGCCACCACGTCGCGCACTCCCAGTTCCTGCCCGTTGGAGAACCGGATCCCATGGCGGAGGCGGAACACATAGGTGAGGCCGCCATCCTCGGGCGGCGGCAGCGCCTCGGCGAGGTCCGCCACCGGCTGGTTGCTTTTCTCGCCTGGCCGCTTGGCGAAGGCGGTGAGCCCGTCATAGACCAGCACCTGGAGGCTGATCATCTCCGAGTTGTAGTTGATCTGCGGATCGGCGGTACCGGCGCCGGCATCGGCGGTCAGCCGCAGCGTGCCGCCGCGGTGCGGGCTGCCAAACGTCTGCCCGCCCGGCGCGATCACCGGGGGCGGGTCGGTCGAGGTGTCGTCGGAGGACGGCGCTTGAACGGTGTTCACGGTTGGGGCCGCCGCGACGGTGGACAGCAGCACGAGCGTGCCCAGGAGGCGCAGGCAGAGGCGACGCATGTCAGCCCGCCAGCGCCCGCAGCCGGTCGGCGATCGCCTGCGCCGACGCGTTGCCCCCCAGCACGTCGGCGAACCGCCCGTGCGGGTCCATGATCACGAACACCGAGCTGTGGTCCATCACCATGTGCCCGGGCGTCGCGTGGCTGTCGGGGGCCGCATAAACCTTGTACTCGCGCTTGACCTGCGCGATCTCCGCCGCCGTGCCGGTCAGGCCAAGGATGCGCCGGTCGAACTTCGCGGCATAGACGCCCATCGCCGCCGGGGTGTCGTGCGCGGGATCAACCGTGATGAACAGCGGCGCCACGCGCCTGGCCGTGGCGCCGAGCCGGTCGAGCGCGTCGGCCATGTCGTTCAGCGCGGTCGGGCAGGTGTCGGGGCACTGGGTGTAGCCGAAATAGACCAGCATCCAGCGACCGCGGAACTCGCGGTCGGTCACCGTGCGCCCGTCCGGTGCCACGAGGCGGAACGGGCCGCCGATCGGCACCGGCGCGTCCGCGGGTGCCGCGCCAAGGCCGAACCAGTGCAGCCCTACCGCCATCTGCACCAGGAACAGGATCAGGACGGCGACCGGAAGCAGCCGGGCCAGATGCGCGGAGACAGGGCGTGCCGGGGTGGGGCGCGCCGAGGTCGGGCGCCTCAATGCGCCTCCGCCCAGTTGCGGCCGGTGCCGGTCTCGACCACCAGCGGCACCGACAGGATCGCGGCTTCCTCCATCACCGTGCGCACGGCGTCGGCCAGCGCCGGCGCCTCGTCCTCCGGCGCCTCGAACAGCAGCTCGTCGTGCACCTGAAGCAGCATGCGCGAGCGCGGCGCGCGTTCCTTCAGCACCGGCGGCAGGCGCACCATGGCGCGCTTGATGATGTCAGCCGCCCCGCCCTGGATCGGCGCGTTGGAGGCCTGGCGCTCGGCATAGCCGCGCCGCTGCGGGTTCTTCTCGTTGATCCCCGCGATCCAGCAGCGCCGCCCGAACGGGGTCAGCACGTAGCCGTGGGTGCGCGCCTCGTCGCGGGTGCGCTCCATGAAGTCGCGTATGCCGGGATAGCGCGCGAAATAAGCGTCGATGAAGGTGCGCGCCTCGCCCGGGTTGATGCCGAGCTGCCGCGCCAGGCCGAACGCCGAGATGCCGTAGATGATGCCGAAGTTGATGGTCTTGGCCCGCCTGCGCGTGACCCCGTCCATCTTCTCCATCGGCACGCCGAACACTTCCGACGCGGTGCGGGCGTGGATGTCCTGGCCCTTGCTGAACGCGTCCTTCAGCGCCGGGATGTCCGCCACGTGCGCCATCAGCCTGAGCTCGATCTGGGAATAATCCGCAGACACCAGCACGTGTCCGGGGGCGGCGATGAAGGCGCGCCGGATGCGGCCGCCTTCCTCCGTGCGGATCGGGATGTTCTGCAGGTTGGGCTCGTTGGACGACAGCCGGCCGGTCGAGGTGATCGCCATCTGGAACGAGGTGTGCACGCGGTCGGTTTCGGGGTTGATCTCCTCCACCAGCGCGTCGGCGTAGGTGCTCTTGAGCTTGGACAGCTGGCGCCATTCCAGGATGCGCACCGGCAGGTCGTGCCCTTGCTCGGCCAGCCCCTGCAGCACGAACGAATCCGTGCCCCAGGCACCGGTCTTCATCCGCTTGCCGCCCGGCAACTTCATCTCGTCGAACAGCACCTCGCCGAGCTGCTTCGCCGAGCCGAGGTTGAAGGGGCGGCCGGCCAGCTCGTGGATGGTCTTCTCCATCACCGCCATGCGCGCGGCGAAGTCCACCGACATGCGCTCGAGCTCGGGCCCGTCCACCGAGATCCCCGCCTGCTCCATTTCCGACAGCACGCGCACCAGCGGCCGTTCCAGCTGCTCGTACAGCGCCAGCGAGCGGTTGGTGCGCAGCTGCGGGTGCAGCACCTGCCACAGCCTGAGCGTGACGTCGGCGTCCTCGGCGGCATACTCGGTGGCGCGAGGCAGCGGCACGCGGCCGAACGGGACGCGGTTGCGCCCGGTGCCGGTGACCTGGTCGTAGGTGATGGGGGTGTGGCCGAGGTGGCGCGCGGCCAGCTCGTCCATGCCATGGCCGTGCAAGCCGGCACCCTGCGCGTACGAGATCAGCATGGTGTCGTCGATCGGCGCGATCGGGCCGTGGAGGATGCCGCGGCCGGCGCGCTCGAGGATCAGCAGGTCGAACTTGGCGTTCTGGAACACCTTGAGCACGCCGGGATCGGCCAGAAGCGGCGCCATGATGGCCAGCGCCGCGGTGGCCTCCAGCTGGATGCCGACCGGGTGCTCCAAGTCGCCCTCGTGCAGCAGGGGCACGTAGCAGGCGCGGCCGGGTGCGGTGGCGAGGGAAAAGCCGACCATGTTGACGCGAAGCGGGTTCAGCCCGTCGGTCTCGGTGTCCACCGCGCACACGCCGGCGCGGATGGCGTCCGCCACCCATTCCGCCAGCACCGACGCTTCGGTGACGCAGGCGTAGCCCGAATAGGGCGCGTCGTGCCCGGGGACCGCGCCCGCCGCGCCCGCCGCGCCCGCCGCACCGGACGCTCCGGCCGATGCGGCGGCCGGCGCCGAGCCCGTCGATTGCGGGGGACGGCTCGTCACGCCCGGGCTGATTGACTGCCACACCCATCTCGTCCACGGCGGCGAGCGCTCGAACGAGTTCGAGATGCGCCTCGCGGGTGCCAGTTACGAGGAGATCGCTCGCGCGGGCGGCGGCATACTC
>CAXSHC010000317.1:0-3586 GCA_964236745.1 uncultured Acetobacteraceae bacterium | reverse complement strand
GAAGACCTGGCCGAAGTGCCGGTCGTCGCAGCCAGGCTGCTCGACGCCGCGTGCGGTCCGGCCTGAGCACGCTCGCCTGGACGGCAGTATGTTGGCATGGCTTGTGCAGGCACTACACCACCCGAACTGCCCCCTGCCCGACTTGCCTACCCGACTTGATAGATGGAGCCAGATCCTTGATGCGCACTCGTTCGACCATTCTGCCGGATCGCGCAATGACGGCGCGCTGCGCTCTGGCACTTGCCCTGTTGCTCCCATGTGCCGCGGCGGCGGCACCTTCCGGTGCCGAGCTATACGCGCAGCAATGCTCGAGCTGCCACCAAGGCGACGCCGCCGGGCTCGCCGGGCAATTTCCACCGTTGAAGAACCGGGTCGACAAGATCGCGTCCACCCCCGAAGGCCGGCACTACCTCGCAGACCTGCTGACCCATGGCATGTCCGGCTCGATCCAGGCTGCAGGCGACACCTATGTCGGCTACATGCCGGCCTTCTCGCACCTCAAGGATGACGAGATCGCGGAAATCCTGAACTGGGTATCGGCGCTGGGCGACAGCAAGCCGCCGCAGACGATCGCTGTGGCGGACATCGCTGCGGCGCGGGCCCGCAGCCTGACCGCGGCCGGCGTGGCGCAGGAACGCAAGGCGCTCGACGCCCAGCACCCGCTTCCCTGCGGCGGAACCGCCGGGCGGCTGATGCGGGAGCCGCCGCGCTGAGCCCGGCTTCCGGCTAGGCCAGCGGGTCGATGCTGAGCCCGAACGCGCGTCGCTGGATGGCGTCGGGATCGCCGGACAGGACCTCGTGGCGCGTTTCCTTCCCGTCCCGCCAGAACCGGATCGAGAAGTCCTGATCGCCTACCGTCAGGTCCCTGATCGTGATGTCGGGCAGCCAGTCCGGGAGGTCCGGGTCGATGAACACCCTGCCCGCGATGGCGTCGGGCAGCAGCCCCAGCATGGATTGCAGCAGGGTGAAGGCGGATCCCGACGCCCAAGCCTGTGGCACGTTGGCGCCGATGTACTGGACCGGGAAGTTGGTGCGGTCCTTCTGTATGCCGGCGTAGAGCTCAGGCAGCTGGTTGCTGTTGAAATGCTCGGCGGCGCCGCTGATGTCGCGGGCGACCTGCGCCGCTTCCCGGCCAAAGCCGTAGCGCTTGAAGCCCATGGCAATCAGCGCGTTGTCGTGCGGCCAGACCGCGCCCAGCTGGTAGGCGTACGGGTTGAAGGACCGGTGCTCGGCGGACAAAGTGCGTATGCCCCAGCCGGACCACATGTCGGGCTTCATCAGCCGTGCCACCACGCGCGCGGCGCGCTCCGGCGGCACAATCCCGGACCAAAGGCAGTGTCCGGGATTGGACACGACGGACAGCACCGGCTTCTTGGCCCCGTCCAGGGCATAGGCGTAGGTGCCCTCGGCCTCAATCCAGAACAGCTCGTTGAAGCGCTCGAACAGCCGGTCCGCCTTGCCGCGCAGGGTAGCGGCGCGCGGCGCGTCACCGAGATGCTCGAAGATCTGCGCCATCCGGCACCACGCGTCGTAGACATAGCCCTGCAGCTCGCACAGCGCCTTGGGCCCGCGCACGAGGGTGCCATCGGGATACATCACGGCGTCGCCGCTGTCCTTCCAGCCCATGTTCTCGTAGCCGGCCGTGGAGCGGGTCTGGTACTCCTGGAACCCGTCGCCGTCGCGATCGCCGTACTCGTCGATCCAGCGCAGGCAGGCTTCGGCGGTGTTCATGTGCCGGTCGAGCAGCTCCTGACGGCCGGTCGCACGCCACGCGGCGTGCAGCGTGACCAGCCACAGCGGCGTCGCGTCGGCAGTACCGTAATAGGGCGTGTGCGGGATCAGCTTGAAATGCGCGAGCTCGCCGTAGCGCAGCTCGTGCATGATCTTGCCGGGCTCTGCGTCGCGGTAGTCGTCGCGTTCCGTCGCCTGGTGGCGTTCCAGCACCGCCAGCGTGCCGGCGGCGAAGTCGGGGTAGATGGTCAGGTTCTGCAGCGACACGATCAGGCTGTCGCGGCCGAACGGGGCCAGGAACCAGGGCAGGCCAGCGGCGGGCATGAAGGCCATGTGGTCGCCCCCAGCTTGATCACCCTCATCGTGGTCAATCGGCAGGCGGAGCGCCGCCATGTCCTCGGTCGCCTGATGGAAGAAGCGGTAGAACTCCTCGTTGGAGGTGGTGATCTTCATCACCCGTCGCTGCCATTCGCGCAGGTCGGCGGCATGGCGGTTGTCGGTATCGTGTGCGACGCAGTCAAGCGGTGCCGCGATCCGGTGTTCGCAGTCGAGAAGGTCGTAGCGCAGGCAGCAATGCCAGCTGCCGCCAGGCTCGAGGTCGATCGCGAAGCTCAAACGGCCGTTGGCGTAGAGCGCTTCCGCTCCAGCCGCCGTGACCGTAACGCCGCGAACGAAGTCGTCGTTGCGATAGGTGTTGGCGAGCGACTGTTCGGCCGGGTCCCATTGCGTGCTGATGCGGCCGCGGCGGATGATATTGTCCGACTTCACCTCGAAGGTGTCGGCAAAGTCGCAGCGTAGCGCCAGCTCCAGGTTGAACCTCGTGCGGGCTAGACCGTGGTTGGTGACGTCCAGGTCCTCGTGGATGCCGCCATCGGCCTCGCGGCTGATCACCAGCGACAACGTGCGCGCAGCGATCGTTCCGTCCTGTGTCGGCATGTCGGCGTTGGTGAGGAAGATGCGCGACGCGTAGTAGGCGATGGCGCCGCCGTTGAGCAGTACCCAGGGGGTGCCGTCGGCGTAGATCGACCAGGCGCTGATCAGCCGGGTGTCACGGAAGTAGAGGCCCTTCTCGGACGGAAACGCGATCTGCCCGCTTTCCTCCGTGATCAGCACGGTCTGTCCCTGGTGTATTGCGATCTGCGGCGGGCCGACCTGGACCTTGAACGGCATCTGCTTTGGCTCCCGACGTTTCGATACACGAAACGCGTCAACACGGGGAGCCGGCCGTTGTTGCCTGGGAAACCGGCCGCGTGGCTCCCGCCGGTCGGCAGGAAGGAGGAACCGTCTTGAAGCTGCGACGCTACGAGGCGCTGAAGAGCGAGCTCGCCGACCTGCTGCGCGCGGTGCCGTGGCGCACCGGGCAGGCGGAACGCAACCGCGGCATGTTCGCGCGCCTCGTGGAGGACCGCTTCAACCTCGCCGTGGTCGGCCGCTACAGCCGGGGCAAGTCCACCCTGATGAACGCCATGCTGGGCGTGGATCGCCTGCCGACCGGCACCGAGCCGCTGACCTCGGTCATCACCAGCATCAGCTATGGCAGCCACGAGAAGGTGGTGCTGCACTTCCAGGACACGACGCTGTTCCTCGACATACGTTTCGACGAGCTCGAGCACTACGTCACCGAGCGCGGCAACCCCGGCAACCACCGCCGCATACGCGAGGCCGAAATACAGCTTCCGGCGGACCTGCTTCGCAGCGGCTTCCGCTTCATCGACACGCCCGGCCTGGGCTCGCCGGTCGCCGGCAACACCGCCGCCACGCAGGGCTTCCTGCCGGAAGCGGACGCGTTCCTGCTGGTGAGCGGGTTCGACGGCGCCCTGACCGACGAGGAGGCCGCCATCTTCTCCGTCGCGCA
>CAXSHC010000316.1:0-3617 GCA_964236745.1 uncultured Acetobacteraceae bacterium | reverse complement strand
GTGCTGCGCGGCTTGTCCGGGCAAGGCGTGTCAGGGGCGCGTCTGCTCGGGCTGGCGCAGGTGCCGGATGGGCTCCGGCTGCCCTTGCTGCGGGCGATACGGACGGCGGCGCCAGACAGCGTGCTGGTGGTCGACACCAGTGGCGTGCCGTGGCCGGAGATCGAGGGGTTCGCCGGGCTCGGGTTGGACGGGGTGCTGTCGTCGCTGTGCTGGTGGGACGGCAAGGCGGACTGGTTCGCCGCCGAGTTGGCGATGCTGCGGCAGGTGGCGCCGGTATTGGCAGCGATGCCGACGGATACGCACGGGGATGTGCGCCGCCTGCTCGGCCTTGCGGTCGCGGACGGGATTGGCTGGATCGTGCCGGCGGGAGCGGCGGCGGCGGACGAGGCTGCGCGGCTGGCGACGATTGCCGAGCAGACACGCGACCTGGGGCTGCCGCACCGACTGTCGTCGCCGGGCCAGGCGGTGACGGCGATCCTGCGCGGCACCACCGACGATCCGCGCACCAGCCACGATGCGACGCTGCTGCTGCTGAACACCAGCGGCACGGCCGCTGCGTCCTTCGACCCGGCAAGCGTGCTGCCCTGGACCGGCGGTGCGATCTCGAGCTTCGCGCCGCTGGCGGGGACCGACGATCCCACCGGGCACGAGAAGCTGGTGCCGGGGCACGCGGTGACGCTGCCGCCGGGCGCGCTGTGCGCGTTCCGCGCCGACCGGCTGCACGACGGGACGCCGCTGCCGCTCGACGAGCAGTCCGCCGTCATTGCGGGGGATTGGCCGCGCCTGGCGCTGGAAGCGCCGAGCCCGGCGGTGGATGGCGGTCTGTTCCCGGTCAAGCGCACGGCCGGCGACACGGTGGAGGTGGAGATCGACGTCATCGGCGACGGCCACGACGTGCTGTCGGCGGCGCTGCAGTGGCAGGGGCCGGGCGACGCGAGCTGGCACGAGACGCCGATGCGGCTGCTTGGCAATGACCGCTGGCAGGCGAGCTTCCCGCTGGAACGGCGCGGTCCGCACCAGTACAGGGTGCAGGCCTGGCGCGACGTGTGGGCGACGTATCGGCACGAGCTGGGTGCCAAGCACAAGGCCGGGGTGGCGACCTCGCTGGAAATCGTCGAGGGAATGGCGCATGTGCGCGATGCCGTGGGCCGAGGCGGTGCGGCGCTCAAGGACATGCTGGCCGGGCTAGAGGCCGCGGATGAGGACGGGCGTCGGACGATGCTGCTGTCGGAGCAGCTGGCGGCGCTGATGGCCGAGGCGGATGCAAGGCCGTTCGGCATCCACAGCACCGAGATCCCGGTCGATGCGGAGCGTACCGGCGCCGGCTTCGCTAGCTGGTATGAGGTGTTCCCCCGCTCCATGGCGGATGACATGGGGCGGCACGGCACGTTCGCGGACGTGGAACGGCACCTGCCGCGCATCCGTGCGATGGGCTTCGACGTGCTTTACTTCCCGCCAATCCATCCCATCGGGCGGCTCAACCGCAAGGGGCCGAACAACACCCTCACCCCCGGGCCGGAGGATGTCGGCAGCCCATACGCGGTCGGCACCACCGAAGGCGGCCACGACGCGATCCATCCACGGTTGGGCACGCTGGAGGAGTTCCTGCATCTCAGGCACGCGGCGGAAGCGCATGGGCTGGAGCTGGCGCTGGACTTCGCGATCCAGTGCGCGCCGGACCATCCCTGGCTGAAGGACCACAAGGACTGGTTCGACTGGCGGCCGGACGGGAGCATACGCTACGCCGAAAACCCGCCGAAGAAGTACCAGGACATCGTCAACGTCGACTTCTACGCGGGCGGCAGCGTGCCGGGGCTGTGGATGGCGCTGGCGAACGTGGTGCTGTTCTGGTGCTCCCACGGCATCCGGCTGTTCCGGGTGGACAACCCGCACACCAAGCCGTTCCCATTCTGGCAGTGGATGATCGGGGAAGTGCGCGCGCGCTATCCGGACGCGGCATTCCTGGCCGAAGCATTTACTCGGCCGAAGGTGATGAACCGGCTGGGCAAGGTGGGCTTCTCGCAGAGCTACACCTACTTCACGTGGCGCAACACCAAGGCGGAGCTGACAGAATACCTGACGCAGCTCACCACCGAGGCGCCGCGCGACTTCTTCCGGCCGCATTTCTTTGTCAATACGCCGGACATCAACCCGTTCTTCCTGCAGAACACCACGCGCGGCGCGTTCCTGATCCGCGCGGCGGCGGCGGCCACGATGTCCGGGCTTTGGGGCGTCTACAACGGCTTCGAGCTTTGCGAGGGCACGCCGCTGGCGGCCGGCAAGGAGGAGTATCTCGACAGCGAGAAGTTCCAGGTCAGGCACTGGGACTGGTACCGGCCGGGCAACATCGTCGCCGAGATCACCCGGCTCAACGCCATCCGCAACGAGAACCCTGCCCTGCGCACGCATCACGGCGTCAGCTTCCTGCAAGCAGCGAACGAGGCGGTGCTGCTGTTCGAGAAGACTACGCGCGACCGCAGCAACACGATCCTGGTGGCGATCAGCCTGGATCCGAACCACGTGCAGACCAGCACGATCGATATCCCGTTGTGGAAGTGGAGCCTGCCCGACCAAGGCGCGCTGGCAATCGACGACCTTGTCGGCGGCAACAGCTTCGTCCTGTCCGGCCGCGACCATTCCATCACCCTCACGCCGGATCGGCCGTACCTGATCTGGCGTGCCGCACCAGCTTCCTGAGGCGAATGCCCATGCTCCCGCTCGACCAACCCCCCGCTTCCTCCGACCAAGCTCCTGCCATGATCAGCCAGGCCACGCTGCCGCCGATCGGGGACACGCTCTGGTACAAGGACGCGGTGATCTACCAGATACACATCAAGTCGTTCTTTGACTCCAACAACGACGGCGTGGGCGACTTCGAGGGGCTGCTGCAGAAGCTCGACTACATCGTCGACCTCGGCGTCACCGCGATCTGGATGCTGCCGTTCTACCCGAGCCCGCGCCGTGACGACGGCTACGACATTTCCGACTACCGCGGCGTGCACACGGACTACGGCACCCTGAACGACCTGCGCCGGTTCGTGGTGGCGGCCCACGATCGCGGCCTGCGCATAATCACCGAGCTGGTGATCAACCACACCTCGGACCAGCATTCCTGGTTCCAGCGCGCGAGGCGGGCGCCGGCCGGGTCGCCGGAGCGGGATTTCTATGTCTGGTCGGACACGGACACGAAGTACTCCGGCACGCGCATCATCTTCCTGGACACCGAGAAGTCGAACTGGACCTGGGACGAGGAAGCCAAGGCCTACTACTGGCACCGCTTCTACAGTCACCAGCCGGACCTCAACTTCGACAACCCCCTGGTGATGGACGAGGTGTTGTCGGCGATGCGGTTCTGGCTCGACCTCGGCATCGACGGGCTTCGCCTGGACGCGGTGCCTTACCTGATCGAGCGCGACGGGACCAGCAACGAGAACCTTCCCGAGACGCACGACATCATCAAGAGGATGCGTGCCGAGCTGGATGCCTATGCCCCCGGGCGGATGCTGCTGGCGGAAGCCAACATGTGGCCGGAGGACGCGCAGGTTTATTTCGGCCAGGGCGACGAGTGTCACATGTCGTTCCACTTCCCGCTGATGCCACGCATGTACATGGCGATC
>CAXSHC010000315.1:2730-3624 GCA_964236745.1 uncultured Acetobacteraceae bacterium | reverse complement strand
CAACACCGGATGAACCGCCGTGCGGTCACCGTGCAGCGCCAGATGCGGCATGTCGACCGTCTCGTCGAGCGGGATGATCGGCATGAGGTCGTTGCGATACTGCACAACGACGCGACCCCCCGACACCTCGAGCCGGTCGGTGGCGAAGGTTTCCAGCCGCGAGATGAGCGACAATGGCAGCGCCTTTGGAGCACCGATGCCGGCGCGAACCAGAAGCATGTCCAGCCGCTGGTCGATACCGCTGTCCTCTTCCGCCACGGCACGGACGGTTTCCTTCCGTGCGGCGTCGAGCCCTGCGTGACGGGCGATGCCGGTCGGATCCAGGATCATGATGACGGCACCATCCTCCAGGATGGTGTTGCCGCCGAACAATGGGATGTGTCGCAGAACGTTTGCCACCGGCTTGACCACGATCTCCTCGGTGGCGAACACGCCGTCCACGATCAGGCCAAGCCGGAGGGAGCCGATGCCGATCACCGCGACCATGTCCGTCCGCTTGTCGGCCAGGCTCCCGTCGAGCGGCCTGTCCGGCAGCTGCAGCAGCGTGCTGAGCCGGATCAGCGGCAACAGCCTGTCGCGCAGGCGCAGCACCGCGGCCCCGTCGATGGTCTCCATGCGTGTGTCGGACTGGGCTCCCGGCAGGACCACCTCGATCACGCTGGCCTGGGGAATGGCGAAACGCTCGCCGGCGACGCCGACGATGAGGGCCGACACGATCGCCAACGTCAGGGGAATCTTGATGAGGAAGCGGCTGCCCTTGCCGAACACGCTGTGCAGCTCGATCAGTCCGCCGATCTGCTCGATGTTGGTCTTGACGACGTCCATGCCGACGCCGCGTCCCGAAACCGACGTCACAGCCGCGGCCGTCGAAAAGCCCGGCTGGAAGATGAAGCG
>CAXSHC010000315.1:0-2720 GCA_964236745.1 uncultured Acetobacteraceae bacterium | reverse complement strand
GACGGATCTCGTCGTCGCTCATGGTGTCGATCTGGGCGCGCGTGGACAGGCCCTGGTTGACCACCTTGTCGGCGATCCGGCGCACGTCGATGCCCCGGCCGTCATCCTCGATCTCGATCACGACGTGGCCACCTTCGTGTCGCGCGCTGAGGGTGATGGTTCCGACCAGCGGCTTGCCTGCCCGCTGCCGCTCCTCCGGTCCTTCCAGCCCGTGATCGGCGCTGTTGCGGATCATGTGGGTCAGCGGATCCTTGATGAGCTCCAGCACCTGCCGGTCGAGCTCGGTTTCGGCGCCGTGCATGACGAGGTCGACGCGCTTGCCGAGGTCGTGCGCCAGGTCGCGCACCTGCCTCGGCAGCATGTTCCACACGTTGCCGATCGGCTGCATGCGCGTCTTCATGACGCCCTCCTGCAGTTCGGTGGTCAGGTGCGACAAGCGCTGCACCGGGCCGGTCAGCTCGGCGTTGCCGGTGGACCGCAGCTGCTGCAGGAACTGGTTGCGCGTCAGCACCAGCTCGCTGACCAGGGTCATCAAGGTTTCCAGCACGTCGACCGAAACGCGGATGGTCTGCCCGCGACTGGCGGCCGGATCGGCGCCGTGATCGTTCGCGGCCGGTGCGGCGGGAGGCGGCGGAGGGGGCGCTTCCGCAGGCTGCGGGGCCGGATCCAGCGCCAGCGTCTGCGTCGGCAGCGGGATTGGTGCCGGAACAGGCACGGGCGTCGCCGGGGCGGGCACGGGCGTGCGACCCTCGGCGAGCGCGATCAGCTCGGCGATCAGCTCACTGTCGTTGCCGTCGGGCTCGGCGCCCGTCCGGCTGATGGTGTCGACGATCAGCCGGATCCGGTCGATCGCGGACAGGATCAGGCCGATGCCCTGGGCCGACACCGAAAGGCTGCCGTTGCGCAGCCGGTCCAGCACCGTCTCGCTGGCATGCGCCGCACGCTCCAGCCGAGGCAGGCCCAGGAAGCCGCACGTTCCCTTGATGGTGTGCACCAAGCGGAAGATGAGCGACAAGGTTGGCTGATCGTCCGGCGCCCTTTCCAGGCGCACGACCGCGAGATCAAGCTCGGAAAGGCTTTCCGTGGTTTCGGTAAGAAATTCTGCCAGGAGGTCGTCCAACCTGCGCTCCATCGGTCTTGAAACTGTTCGACGCGATGATGCAGGCGAAGAAGCGAACAAATTCTAAACGCGCGAACCGCTCCCGATCGGTGGCGTTGTTCAGGCGATGACCGACATCCATGCGTCCCCGTCGACGATCGAGCCTGGCCAGTGGGTCAGGCATCCGGATCGTCCCGAATGGGGCGAGGGACAGGTCCAGTCGGCGATCGGACCGCGGGTTACGGTCAATTTCGAGCATCAGGGCAAGGTGTTGATCAACGCCGCGCTGGTCGATCTGGATATTCTGCGTTAGGGGCAGGGCTCAACGGCCGGCACCGGGGGCCGCTTCCGGCACAAAGCCTGCAGGACACGATGAACGCTCCGCTGATCGATCCATTCGGCAGGCATGTCAGCTATCTGCGCGTTTCCGTGACGGATCGCTGCGACATGCGCTGCGTGTACTGCATGGCCGAGAACATGGTGTTCCTGCCGAAGCCGGAGGTGTTAACGCTCGAGGAGCTGGAACGCCTTTGCCGCGCATTCATCGCCCTGGGCACGCGACGGATCCGCGTGACCGGCGGCGAACCCTTGGTCCGGCGCGGGATCGAGGGGTTCATGCGGTCGCTCGGCGATTGGCTCGATCGGCCAGCGGGACAGCCGGGCCTGGACGAGCTGACCCTCACCACCAACGGCAGTCAATTGGCCACATTCGCGCCGATGCTGCGACGGGCCGGGGTGAGGCGGGTGAACGTCAGCCTTGACACGCTTGATCCCGGCAGGTTCCGGACCATCACCCGGATCGGCCGGCTGGAACCAACCCTGGAAGGCATCGAGGCGACGCGCTCGGCGGGTCTGGCGGTGCGCATCAACATGGTGGCGATGCGCGACACCAACGAGGACGAAATCGACTCGATGATCGCTTGGTGCGGCCAGGTCGGCGCCGACCTGTGCCTGATCGAGACCATGCCGATGGGGGACACCGGCGAGGACCGGCTGGACCGCTACCTGCCGTTGTCCGCGGTGCGAAGCGGGCTGGAACAGCGCTGGACGCTCCGCGACACCACTCACCGCACCGGCGGCCCCGCGCGCTACGCGCTGGTCGAGCAGACCGGGCAACGGATCGGCTTCATCACGCCGATGACCCACAACTTCTGCGAGAGCTGTAACAGGGTGCGGTTGAGCTGCACCGGGACACTGTTCATGTGCCTCGGACAGGACGACGCCGCCGACCTGCGCCGGCCGCTGCGGGAGGGCGCTGACGAGCCGGAGTTGATGGCGGCGATTCGGCAGGCCATCCGGCGCAAGCCGCAGGGCCACGACTTCGTCATCGGCCGGCAGAAGGACACACGCGGCGTCGCCCGGCACATGAGTGCCACCGGCGGCTGAAGCGCCTCTGGCCGTCCCCGCTCGTTAATATCCCTTCGGGGTCATCAGCGAGGCTGGCGGAGCGGCCAGGGCCGGCTTGGCGTCCGGGGGCGGCGCGGATGCGGGGGCCATCACCGTACGGCCGTTGCAGGCGCAAAGCGATAACCCGGCGGCGATGCTGGCGGCGGCGAGCAGGTGCCGAAAAGGGCTGGGCCTGGGATGGGTCATGAAGCGGTCCTCGAGAAGCATGCCGAAG
>CAXSHC010000314.1:0-3640 GCA_964236745.1 uncultured Acetobacteraceae bacterium | reverse complement strand
AATACGTCTCCCGTCATCGGGCCGTCGAGCACCAGCGGAGCGATGATCCTGGTCGACCGGAGACCGGCGACGAAGGTGGTTGTCTTCCAGTGGCCGTGAGGCGCCGCATCGACTAGGCGCTCGCCTTTGGGACCCCAACCGTGGCGGCGCACCATGTTGGTGGCAGCACCGGTCTCATCAAGGAACACGAACGAAGCCGGATCCATGAAGCGCTGCCATACGCGCCACCGCTTACGATGTTTGGCCACGTCCGGCCGATCCTGCTCAGCCGCCCTCAGCGACTCTTTTTGTGTGACAGGCCCAACCACGTATCCGCCCGGTGACCGCCGTCTTGCTGGCTTGAGCTGAGACCGCTTTGCTTAGCCTCATGGTGAACAGAGCAGATGAGGCTGCCACTGTGGCAGCCACTCAGGCAGCCTCGGTGCAGCGGATCGAGATCGTCAGCGATCGGCGCCGGGCCCATGATCCAGCGTTCCGGGCGCGTGTGGTGGCAGAATCATACGTGCCAGGCACGCAGGTGCGAGAGCTTGCGGGCCGCCATGGGATCTGCACGAGCCTGATCTACCGGTGGCGCCGCGAGCGCGCGGCAGCGGCGAGCACTGGATCTGCCTTGCGGCTTGTGCCGGTCCGTCTGGTCGAGGAGCCGCGTGCTGTCGAGAAACAGCCGCCTCTGCCCAAGCCTACGTCAGCACCAGCGCCAAAGGTGGTGGCCAAACCGGCCTCGATGGAGATCGAGTTTCCCAGCGGCGTGTGTGTGCGGGTCGACGAGACCGTCAGCCAGGCGGCCCTGCGGCGGATGGTTGCCGTGCTGCGCGGATGATCCCGGTCCCATCTGGTGGTCGGGTGTGGCTGGCCGCCGGCGTCAGCGATATGCGCCGCGGCATGAACGGCCTGGCGCTGCAGGTGCAGCAGGCGCTGGAGCGCGATCCCCATGTCGGCGACCTTTACGTGTTCAGGGGCCGCCGCGGCGATCTGGTGAAAATCCTCTGGCACGACGGGCTCGGCATGTCCCTGTATGCCAAGCGGCTGGAGCGGGGGCGGTTCATCTGGCCGCAAGCGCAGGATGGGGCGGTGTCGCTGACGCCAGCGATGCTCTCGATGCTGTTGGAGGGCATCGACTGGCGGCATCCGCAGCGCACCTGGCGCCCCGAGGCAGCGGGCTGACGGCATCGAGCTGGTACACAAGCTGGCCGCGGTGTGGTTGAATCGCAGGCGTGACCTCCGACACCGACATCTTGCTCGACGACATCGAGACGCTGCGGGCGGCGCTGGCGGCTGAACGGGCGGCCAGGCAGTCGGCCGAGGCAAGGGCGACGGGTGCGGAGGCGATGATCGCCCACCTCAAGCTGCTGATCGCCAAGCTGCAGCGCGACCGGTTCGGCCCGACCTCGGAGCGGAGCCGCAGGCTGCTCGACCAGCTCGAGCTGCAGCTCGAGGAGCTGGAGGCGGATGCCGCTGAGGTCGACGCTGAGCGGGTCGAGCCTCCGGGGCCTGTGGCGAGCCCAGTCCGCGCAAAGCCGGTGCGTGGGCCGTTGCCGCCGCATCTGCCGCGCGAGCGCGTGGTGATCCCGGGCCCGACCGCCTGTCCCTGCTGCAACGGCAGGCTGGTCAAGCTCGGCGAGACGATCACGGAGACCCTTGAGGTGATCCCCCGCCAGTGGAAGGTCGTCCAGACGGTGCGGGAGAAGTTCAGCTGCCGCACCTGCGAGACCATCACCCAGCCGCCAGCACCGTTCCACCCGATCGCCCGGGGTCGTGCCGGGCCCGAGCTGCTGGCCATGATCCTGGAGGCGAAATTCGGGCAGCACCTGCCATTGAACCGGCAGAGCGAGAGCTATGACCTGGAGGGGATCCCCCTCGACGTCTCGACCCTGGGCGGCTGGGTCGGCGCCTGCACCGCAGCTCTGGCACCGCTCCTGGCGCTCATCCACCAGCACGTGCTGGCCGCCGAACGGCTGCACGGCGACGACACCACGGTGCCGGTGCTGGCAAAGGGCAAGACGATCACCGGGCGGCTGTGGACCTATGTCCGCGATGACCGGCCATTCGGGGGTCCGGAGCCACCGGCGGCGGTGTTTTTCTACTCGCCGGACCGCGGCGGCGAGCATCCGCGCCGCCACCTGGCGAGCTACGCGGGCATCCTGCAGGCCGACGCCTATGCCGGGTTCAACGAGCTCTACCTGACCGGGCGCCTGCCGGGCGCGATCACCGAGGCGGCGTGCTGGGCACACGGGCGGCGGAAATTCTTTGTGCTGGCCGACGTAGCCAAGGCGCCGATCGCCCTCGAGGCCGTACGCCGCATCGATCTGATCTTCGACGTCGAGCGTGACATCAATGGCCTCGAGCCGGTGCAGCGCCACGCGGCACGACAGGAGCGGGTCGTGCCCCTGGTCGCAGAACTGGAAACCTGGATGCGTGCCGAGCGAGGCCGGCTCTCCCGCCACAACGATGTCAGCCGGGCGATGGACTACATGCTCAAGCGGTGGCCGGCATTCGTCAGATTCCTCGACGACGGCAGGATCTGCCTCACCAACAACGCTGCGGAACGCGCCCTGCGCGGCATCGCACTTGGCAGAAAGGCTTGGCTGTTCGCCGGATCCGATCGGGGTGGCGAGCGAGCCGCCGCCATGTACAGCCTGATCGTGACGGCCAAGCTCAACGACGTCGACCCACGCGCCTGGCTCGCCTACGTCCTGCGCTGCATCGCTGATCATCCAGCCGCTCGTCTTGATGAGCTGCTGCCCTGGAACTGCGCGCGGCAGGCTGCCAAACTGGCAGCATGAGTTCAAGCAAAGCGCCCGCAAACGATACCTCAGCCGCGGACAGCTTCAACCAGATATGCACCGTCCGGATCGAGTTGTCGGATACCGACCCGTTGATCTGGCGCGAGGTCGATGTGCCCACCTCCATCACGCTGAAGGTGCTGCACGACATCGTCCAGATCACCATGGGATGGCTTGACTACCACCTTTGGGAGTTCACGATCGGCAAGCAGACCTACGGGTTGCCGACAGACGAGGATTGGGGCACAGCGCCGCGCATCGAGGCAATCAAGGTCCGTTTGCGCGACGTGCTGAAGCCGCGGAAGACAACGATCGACTACCTCTACGATTTCGGCGACAGCTGGGCACACCGCTTGACAGCAACAGCCATTCGACTAGGCGAACTTGGCGTCTCCTACCCGCGCTACATCGGCGGAGAATGGAGTGGCCCGCCCGAGGACTGCGGCGGCATTCCAGGTTTCTACAACATGCTTGAGGCTCAGGCCGATCCCGAGCACCCGGAGCATGCCGAAGTCACCAAATACCTCGAGGGCTGGGACCCGAGGAGGATCGATGAACTCCCGCTCAAGATCGCTCTCGACCGCATCGCCAACCGACGCAACGCAGCCAGAACGAGAATCACCAAAAAGACGAGTTGATCAGCCCCGCGATCAGGCCGGATCAACGCCCATGGTGCTGGCCGGATGGATACGCTGAAGCTGCTGGAGCAGGAGAACGGCCGCCTGCGCCGGGCGGTGTCGGACTTGACGTTGGAGAAGCTGATCCTCAAGGAAGCCGCATCGGGAAACTTTTAGGCGCCGCACGTCGTCGGGCTGCCGTGGACCACGTCACGGCAGAACTGGGCGTCTCGCAGCGCC
>CAXSHC010000313.1:0-3644 GCA_964236745.1 uncultured Acetobacteraceae bacterium | reverse complement strand
CGTAGACGGCCTTACAGCTGCTAGATGTCGGCATACAAATGCGTCTCCGCCTCCCCACCCGGATGCGTCACCGCCCCCAGATACGCTGGCCCCACCAGCTGCGCGAACTTCCAGATCGCCCCGCTCTGGTAGTCCGTCTTCCGCGGCCGCCACGCCGCCCGACGCTCCGCCAGCTCCGCCTCCGTCAGCGCCACCTCGATCGTCCCCTCCGTCGCGTCGATGGTGATCCGGTCGCCATTGCGCAGCAGCGCGATCGGCCCGCCTTCCGCCGCCTCCGGCCCCACATGCCCGATGCAGAACCCGCGCGTTCCCCCTGAGAACCGTCCGTCGGTGATCAGCGCCACCTTGTCCCCCATCCCCTGGCCATAGATCGCCCCGGTGGTAGACAGCATCTCGCGCATCCCCGGCCCGCCCTTCGGCCCCTCGTAGCGGATTACGATCACGTCGCCGGCTTTGTAGCCGCCGACCTGCACCGCCGCGAACGCATCCTCCTCGCAGTCGAAGCACAGCGCCGCCCCTTCGAACCGCCGCTCCTTCATCCCGGCCACCTTCACGATCGCCCCGTCCGGCGCCAGGTTGCCCTTCAGCCCCACCACGCCCCCGGTGGTCGTGATCGCCTGCGCCACCGGATAAACCACGTCCTGGTCGCGCGGGAACTCGACGTCCTCCAGGTTCTGCTTCAGCGTCCGTCCGCTCACCGTCATGCAGTCGCCGTGCAGCAACCCGCCATCCATCAGCGACTTCAGGATCACCGGGATACCGCCGATCCGGTGCACGTCCAGCGCCACGTACTTGCCGCCCGGCTTCAGGTCGGCGATGTACGGCGTGCGCCGCATGATCTGCGCCACGTCGTCCATGGTGAAGCGCAACCCCGCCTCGTGCGCGATCGCCGGCAGGTGCAGCGCCGCGTTGGTCGAGCCGCCCGTGGCACCCACCGTCACGGCCGCGTTCTCCAGCGCCTTCATGGTCACGATGTCGCGCGGCCGGAGGTTATGCTCCAGCAGCCGCATCACCGCCCGGCCGCTTTCCAGCGCGAACCGGTCCCGTTCCTCGTACGGCGCCGGCGACCCGGCCGAGCCCGGCAGCGCCAGCCCCATCGCCTCGCTCACCGTCGCCATGGTGTTGGCGGTGAACTGCCCGCCACACGCCCCCGCCGACGGGCAGGCGGCGCATTCCAGCTCGTACAGGTCTTCGTCCGACATGTTGCCGGCCGCGTGCTGCCCCACCGCCTCGAACACGTCCACCACCGTGACGTCGCGGCCCTTGAACTTCCCCGGCAGGATCGAGCCGCCATACATGAACACCGCCGGCACGTTCAGCCGCAGCATCGCCATCATCATCCCCGGCAGCGACTTGTCGCAGCCGGCCAGCCCCACCAGCGCGTCATAGCTGTGCCCGCGCATGGTCAGCTCCACCGTGTCCGCGATCGCGTCGCGCGACACCAGCGACGACTTCATCCCCTGGTGCCCCATGGCGATGCCGTCCGTCACCGTGATGGTGGTGAACTCCCGCGGCGTCCCGCCTGCCTCGTCCACGCCGCGCTTCACCGACTGCGCCTGCCGCGACAGCGAGATGTTGCACGGCGCCGCCTCGTTCCAGCAGGTCGCCACCCCTACCAGCGGCTGGTGGATCTGCTGCTCCGTCAGCCCCATCGCGTAGTAGTACGACCGGTGCGGCGCGCGTCCCGGCCCTTCCGTCACGTGACGCGACGGCAGCCTGTTCTTGTCCCACTGCGTCATGATCTGATCCTTCAGCCGATCCGACGCAGCGCCGCGTCCAGACGTGCAATTTCCCGCTGGAACGCCGCCAAACGTTCCCTGTTCTCGTCCACCACTTCCGGCTTGGCCCGCGCCACGAAATCCGCATTGGCAAGCTTCCGCTCCACCTTCGTTGCCTCGTCCACCGCCCGCGCCCGCTCCTTCTCCAGCCGCGCCCGCTCGGCGCCGAGATCGATCACTCCCGCCAGCGGCAGCAGCAGCGTCGCCTCGTCCACCACCGCCTGCGCCACCTCGCCCGGCACCTCGCCGTCCAGCACCGACACGCCCGACACCCGCGCCATCCGCCCGATCGCCTCGCCCCAGGCGTCCGCACGCGCCACCGTTTCCGGGCTCGCGTCGCGCAGCAACACCGGCGTCACGCGGGACGGCGGCACGTTCATCTCCGCCCGCACCGCGCGGATCTCGCCGATGAACCGCGTCACCCAGTCCAGCTCGCGCGCGATCCCCGCGGCCCCGTCGAGCCGCCCCGCCTCCGGCCAGGGTGCCACGATCAGGCTTCCTTCCGCTCCGAACCCGAACTCCGCCCACAGCGTCTCTGTCACGAACGGCATCACCGGATGCAGCAGCCGCAGCACCATCCCCAGCACGTGCGCCGTGGCCGCCCGAAGCTCCACCGCTTCCGCCGTCTCGCCTGCGTTGAACACCGGCTTTGCGAACTCCAGGAACCAGTCGCAGAACCGGTTCCACGTGAAGCGATAGGCCGCCGCTGCATACTCGTCGAAACGATACGCTTCCAGCGCCGCTTCCGCTTCGGCGACGGCCCCCGCCGCCTCGTCCAGGATCCAGCGCGCCAGCCGTCCCTCGGCCGCCTCCGGCCGGAACCCGTCCACCGGCCTCACCCCGTTCATCTCGCAGAACCGCGCCGCATTCCAAAGCTTGGTCACGAACGAGCGGTATTCCTCCACCCGCTTCGCGCCCAGCTTCACGTCGCGCCCTTGCCCCGTCAGCGCGCAGATGGTGAACCGCAGCGCGTCCGCCCCATAGCTGTCGATCAGCTCCAGGGGATCGATCCCGTTGCCCTTGCTCTTGGACATCTTCTGCCCGCGCTCGTCCCGCACCAGCCCGTGGATCACCACCTGCCGGAACGGCACCGCGTCCATCAGGTGCAGCCCCATCATCATCATCCTGGCCACCCAGAAGAAGATGATGTCGAACCCCGTCACCAGCACGTCGGTCGGATACCGCCGGGCCAGCTCCTCCGTCCGCTCCGGCCATCCCAGGGTCGAGAACGGCCACAACGCCGACGAGAACCACGTGTCCAGCACGTCCTCGTCCTGCGTCAGCGCCACCGTGCTGGCGTAATGCGTCAACGCCAGCTCCAACGCTTCCGCCTCGTCATGCGCCACGAACACGTGCCCGTCCGGCCCGTACCAGGCCGGGATCCGGTGCCCCCACCACAGCTGCCGGCTGATGCACCAGGGCTGGATTTCCCGCATCCAGGAGAAGAACGTGTTCTCCCACTGCCTGGGCACGAACTCGACCCGGCCCTCCTCCACCGCCGCGATCGCCGGCCCCGCCAGCTTTCCTGCGTCGCAGTACCACTGCACCGTCAGCCGCGGCTCCACCACCGCCCCGCCGCGATCGGCATGCGGCACCTGGTGCACGTGCGCCTCGACCTTTTCCAGCAGCCCCAGCCGCTCCAGCTCGGCGACGATCGCCGCCCGCGCCGCTTCCCGCGTCTGCCCCGCGAGCTCTCGCACGAACGCGGGATCCGCCAGCCCCGGCACCTCCCGCAACTCCGCCTCGACCTCGTCCAGCACCACGCGCGCCTGCTCGTCCAGCACCGACGGCATCGCCAGCCCATGCCGCTGCGCCACCGCGAAGTCGTTGAAGTCGTGCGCCGGCGTGATCTTGACGGCACCCGTG
>CAXSHC010000312.1:2018-3651 GCA_964236745.1 uncultured Acetobacteraceae bacterium | reverse complement strand
ATCACCTGCTCGGTGTCGCGCGTGACCAGTGCGACACCCGCCACCACCACCCAGTGCTCGGCGCGGTGGTAGTGCCGCTGCAGCGACAGCTTCTGTCCCTGCATCACCACGATCCGCTTCACCTGGAACCGGTCGCCGTGGATCAGGCTCTCGTAGAAGCCCCACGGCCGGTAGCAGCGGTTATGCGCCACCGCCTCGTGACGCCCGGCGCCCCGCAGGCGCTCCACCACGCGCTTGACGTCCTGCGCGCGGTCGCGATGGGTGACCAGCACCGCGTCCTCCGTGACCACCACCACGGCGTCGGTCAGGCCCGTCACGGCCGTGACGATGCCGTCTGAGCGCACGTAGCAGTTGGAGGTGTGCTCCAGGAAAACGTCGCCGACCGACACGTTGCCGGCCCCGTCCTTGGGGCTGATGTCCCACAGCGCGTCCCAGGAGCCGACGTCGGACCAGCCGAGATCGGCCGGCACCACGGCGGCGCGATGGGTGCGCTCGGCCACCGCGTAGTCGATGCTGATGTCCGGGGCGGCGGCGAACGCTTCGGGCTCGAGACGGATGAAGTCGAGGTCGGTATCGCGGCCTTCCGTGGCGCGTCGCACCGCGGACAGCACGTCCGGCGCGTGCAGCTGCATCTCTTCCAGCAGCGTTTCGGCAGTGAACACGAACATGCCGGAGTTCCACAGGTAGGATCCGGAGGCGACCAGCTCGGCGGCACGCCTGGCATCCGGCTTCTCCACGAAGGCGGCGAGCGCGTGGACGCCGGCGAGCCCTTCCAGCGGCTGGCCCACCTCGATATAGCCGTAGCCGGTTTCGGCCCGGGTCGGCTTCATGCCGAAGGTGACGATCCGCCCGCCTCGCGCCGCCTCTACCGCGGTCGACACCGCGGCCGCGAGCCGGTCCGGCCTGGCGATGGCGGAGTCGGCCGCCATCATCCACAGCACCGCGTTCGGGGTTTCCTCAGCCACCAGCAGGGCGGCGGCGGCAAGGGCAGGCGCCGAGTTGCGGCCAACGGGTTCGAGCACGATCCGGGCGCCGGTGATGCCGGCCTCGCGGAGCTGCTCGGCGATCAGGAAGCGGTGCTCCTGGTTGCACACGATCACCGGCGGCGCGAACCCGGCGCCGGTGCCGCGAAGCGCTGTTTCCTGGAGCATCGTCTTGTCCGAGATCAGCGGCCAGAGCTGCTTCGGGAAGCTCGCCCGCGATACCGGCCACAGCCGGCTGCCCGACCCGCCAGACAGGATCACCGGCACCACGGAAACGGTTTCGTCCGTTGGCCGGGCGGGGACGGCGTGGGTGTCGGGCATGGAACTACTCCGGCTGCGCATGAAACGGGAGCGCCGTGCCGGGGGAAACCGGCCAGCAACTAGGGCGGGCGGTCAGATCGGCCGGTGGGCCCGGTCGATCAGCCGGCGCAGCAGGCCGGGCCTGCCGGGTACGGCATCGCGTCGCGCCTGCTCCGCCGCCGCCTGCCCAGCCTTGCGTTCCGCTTCAACGCGCCGCTCCTTCTGCGCCATCCACTTGTCCAGGGCCATTCCGGCTTTTTCGGCCCGGCGTGCCTCGTAGGCCTGCTTGCCGGGAGATCCAGGCCCGGCTGTCCTGGCGGAGGACGACGGCGAAACTTCCTGCGCCGGCC
>CAXSHC010000312.1:0-2008 GCA_964236745.1 uncultured Acetobacteraceae bacterium | reverse complement strand
GCGTTCCGGCCGCAGTCTTGTTCTTCTTGCCGAACATCCGACACCCCGTTTCGCACGCTGCGCGGGACGTTCTCCTCCCTGGAACGATCCCGGGCAAGTCCCACGGCGGCGGGGCGGCTCAGCCCCTGGCCAGCCCGCCGCCCTGCCAAGCGCAGCGGTCGCCGACGCGGGAAAAGAACACCGCCTCCCGGGTGGGTGCGAACAACTGGGCACGATCAACGGCGAGGCCGGTCTTGCCCGCGACCAGGGCCGCACGGGCCGGCTGCCGGGCAGGCCTGCACTGCACCACCTCGCCTGGCCTGGTCGCCAGCGCCGAGGCCGACACCGGGGCCAGCGCGGCGGCTAGCACCAGAAACGGTGCTGCGAACGATCGAGTATCCATGCCTGGGGCCACCCTGTTCACGATCGAACGAGTAGCGCGCGAACAAGAACAAAGCAAGAACCTAACCGCTTGGGCTGGTTCCCTTCTTGGCCGGCCCGGTCAGCGCGAGCGGGCTGCCCGCTGGTTCACCCGCTCGCGCAGCTCCTTGCCGGCCTTGAAGAACGGCACGACCTTCTCGTCCACGACGACCGGCTCGCCGGTACGCGGATTGCGTCCGGTGCGGGCGTCACGCTGCTTGATGGTGAAGGCGCCGAAGCCGCGCAGCTCGACGCGTTCGCCACGTGCCAGCGCCGCGGTGACCTCGTCGAAGATGGTGGACACGATCAGCTCGACGTCCCGGCTGGTCAGGTGCGGATTGGCGCTCGCAAGCTCGGCGATCAGTTCCGACTTGGTCATCCCGTTTCTCCGGATCCGGAACCCTCAAGGCTGCCAGAGCGATACCGCACCGTCAAGCGCAAGCCCTTGCACCATAACGGTTTTCCCCAACGATCCACTCGCCAGCGTATCGAGTGCCCCGTTCATCGCGGCCTGGCCCAGCTGGTGCGCGAGGCCCAATGGATGCAGGGCCGCCCAGCGTCCCGACCGGGGGCGGCGCAGCGGCTCGACCGGCAGGTCTGCGGGAATGTGCCTCGTCCGCGCCAGCCAGTCCTGGGCGTCCCGCTCGGTGCCGATCTGGTCGATCAGGCCGAGGCTGATGGCTTGGTGTCCGGTATAGGGACGGCCGTCCGCCAGCGCCCGCACCCGGTCCGGGCTCATGTGCCGGCCAGCAGCGACGATGTCGACGAACTGGCCATACAGGTCGGCGACCACGCCCTGGAGCATATCCCGTCCTTCCGGGCTCAACGGCTTGACGATGCTGGGCTGGCCTTTCAACGGACCGGACACCAGCTCGTCCACGCCGATCCCGAGCTTGCCGAGCAGGCCGGAAACGTCGGGGCTTTGCAGGATCACGCCGATGGAACCGGTCAAGGTGGCGTTGGAGGCGAAGATGCGTGCCGCCGGCACCGCGATCATGTAGCCAGCCGACGCCGCTACCCCGCCCATAGTCACCACCACAGGCTTCTTCGCCGCGAACCGCGCGATCGCGTCGTGCAGCGACTCGCCGCCGGCCACCGAGCCGCCCGGGCTGTCGATGGCCAGGATCATGCCCTTGACGCTGTTGTCCTTTTCCGCGGCGTCGATCAGGTCCAGCCGGTCGCGGTCGTCCGTGATGATGCCCTCGACCCGCAGCCGGGCCAGATGCGGGCCAGCCAGGAGCCCGGCCTGGTGCCGGCGCAGGCCGACGGTCGCAAGCAGGGCCAGCACGAAGCCGAGCACGGCCAGCGCCCGCCAAAGGGTGAGGCGACGCTTCAAGCGCAGCCGGTCCACGACCAGGTCGGCTTCAAGGCTCATCTGCGGCTCCAACCGATCAACGGAACCATCAAGCGTATGGCGAAGCCGGAGCCGGGAAAAGCCTCCTTCACAGCGCTGACAGGTTGTCGAGGCCGTCCTGCCGGCACAGGGCGGCCTGTTGTCGGGCAGCAGCATCGCAAAGCCTCGCACCATCGGCCAAGTCGGGACGGCGTCAGCGGCCTAGGGTCACATCGGCTGTTCCTGTCCGGCGACGAAGCCGCCCGCCACTCGCGT
>CAXSHC010000311.1:0-3656 GCA_964236745.1 uncultured Acetobacteraceae bacterium | reverse complement strand
AGGGAGGCGGTGCGCCACGGGCTGTGCATGGTCCCGGAGGACCGCAAGGCGCACGGCATCGTGCCGGGGCTCGGCGTCGGCTACAACATTACCCTGTCGGTGCTGGGCGACTTCACCAGTGCCGGGCTGATCGACGAGAACCGGGAGTTCTCCACCATCGGCGAGGCGATCCGCCGGCTGCGCATCAAGACCGCGAGCCCGGTGCTGCCGATCTCCAACCTGTCCGGCGGCAACCAGCAGAAGGCGGTGATCTCCAAGATGCTGGAGCCCAAGCCGCGGGTGCTGATCCTGGACGAGCCGACCCGCGGGGTCGACGTCGGCGCCAAGTACGAGATCTACAAGCTGATGTTCGCCCTGGTGCGCGAGGGCATGTCGATCATCATGGTCTCGTCGGAGCTGTCCGAGGTCATGGGCATCAGCGACCGGGTGCTGGTGATCGGCGAGGGCGAGCTGCGCGGCGACTTCATCAACGACGACACCTTGACCCAGGAGCGGATCCTGACGGCGGCGATCACGCCGACGCGCCGCGCCGCCTGAGGAAGCCGATCATGACCGAGACCACCTCCATCGCCCCGGGCCCGGACGCCATCGCAGCCGCTCAGGGCGAGCGTCGGCGCACCCTCAAGCTCGAGCACTTCAAGGGCGCCTTCGCGCGCTACAAGATCCTGGCCCTGGTGGTGGCGATCGCGATCATCTGGGCGCTGTTCACCGAGCTCACGCAGGGCGACTTCCTCACCGCGCGCAACCTGTCCAACCTGCTGCGGCAGATGGCGATCAACGGCATGGTCGCGTCGGGCATGGTGTTCGTCATCATCTCCGGCGAGATCGACCTGTCGGTGGGATCCCTGCTCGGGCTCACCGGCGGGCTCGCCGCGATCTTCGACGTCACCTACCACCTGCCGCTGTTCATCAACATCCCGCTGGTGATGCTGCTGGGCGCCATGGTCGGCGCCTTCAACGGCTACTGGGTCGCGTTCCTGCGCGTGCCATCGTTTATCGTCACCCTGGCCGGGTTCCTGGCCTTCCGCGGCGTGGTGCTGGGCCTGACCGGCGGCGTCACCATCGCCCCGGTCTCCACCGCACTGATCGCGGTGAGCCAGAGCTACCTGCCGGACGTCGCCGGCTACGCGCTGGGCGTGCTGGTGTTCGCTGTGCTGGCGTTCACCGCCATGCGCAGCCGCACCAAGCGCGCGGAGTATGGCCTGTCGGTGCCGCCGCTCGGTGTCGACCTGGGCAAGCTCGCGGTTGCGGCCGTGGTGATCGCGGGCTTCTTCGCCATCCTGGACGCGTATCGCGGCGTGCCGCTGCCGGTGCTGATCGTGCTGGTGCTGCTGGGCGTGTTCACCGTGATGGCCAGGCGCACCGTGTTCGGCCGCAGGATCTACGCGGTGGGCGGCAACCTGGAAGCCACGCGCCTGTCTGGCGTCAACGTGCAGGTGGTCAAGCTCCTGGTGTTCATGCTGATGGGGGCGATGGCGGCACTGGCCGGGATCGCCACTACGGCGCGCCTGGCGGCAGGCTCCCCGTCGGCCGGCACCGGGCAGGAGCTGGATGCGATTGCCGCCTGCATCATCGGCGGCACCTCCATGCGCGGCGGTGCGGGCACCGTGTTCGGCGCGCTGATCGGCGCGCTGATCATCGCCACGCTGGACAACGGCATGTCCATGCTGGGCGTCGACACCTTCTGGCAGATGATCGTGAAGGGCCTGATCCTGCTGCTGGCGGTGTGGCTCGACGTGGCGACCAGCACCAAGCGCTGAGTCCCTCTCGACCGGAGAACGATCAGGCGGCATGCTGCGGCGCATGACCGTCATGACACGATCGCCCTTGCCGCTGCTGCTTGTCGCGGGGACCGTCCTGGCCGGGTCCGTCCTCGCGGCCCCGGCGTTCGCGGCTCCGGCATCGGCGGCATCCATCCCGCTGCATCTGTTCGCCCAGGTGGCGGCGTCGCCGGATGGCAGCAGGGTGGCGTCGCTGGAAGGCGACCAGCCGGCCGACGAGGGCGTGGATCCCAGCATGGCGATCGTGATCCGGCCCGCTTCCGGCCAGGGTGTGGCCGTCACCGTGCGACTGCCCTGCCAGGGGCCGTCCTGCGTGCCCTCCGCCCTGGCCTGGTCGCCGGACGGCCACCGCCTTGCCTTCGTGCTCAGGCAGCCGAAGGCGGCGCCCCGCTTTGTTTATGCGGTGGGAGCCGACGGCACCGGGCTCGTGCGGCTGCTGGAGTTCGACGGCACGCTGCAGGGCCTGCGCTTTGGCGCCGACGGCACGCTCGCGGTGCTGGCGACGGCGGGCGCGCACAAGGAGCCCGGCGCCACCCAGGCGGCGGCGAAGATGACCGGCGAGATCGGCCTCGACCAGGACGAGCAGCGCATCGCCACCATCCGCAACAACGCCCTGCACTACGAGTCGCCGGCCGACCTCTACGTCTACGAGTACGACTGGCGCCCCGATCCGGCGCAGCCCGGGCACGCGCGGTTCGTCGCCACCGCGGCGCACGGCAACGGCGACAACAACTGGTGGGTGGCCAGGCTCTACCGGATCGAGGCCGGGCAGGCGCAGGAGCTCTACACCCCGCCGCAGCGCCAGCAGCTGGCCGACCCGGTGGTGTCACCGGACGGGCGCACGCTGGCCTTCATCGGCGGCATCATGAGCGATTTCGGCTCCACCGGCGGCGACGCGTTCCGGCTGGCGCTCGACACTCCGCCGGCCAACCCGCCCGTGCTGCAGAACCTGGCGCCGAACATCCGGGGAAGCGTCACGGCATTGTCGTGGTCCTGCGGCGACGGGCTGACCGCGACCGCGCTGGCGGGATCGAAGGCGGAGGTGCTGGCGCTGGGCGGAGCGGATGCCGGGCACGTCCTGTGGTCGGGCGAGGAAACCCTGTCGACGCAGCGCGGCCATTACGGCGTGTCCTGCGGCGGCAGCACCATGGCGGCGATCCACCAGGACTTCACCCGGGCGCCGGAGCTGGAGGTCCACGACGCCAGCGGCTGGCGCGACCTGTCCCGCAACAACGCGCTACAGAAGATACCCGTCACCGCGCGCAGCATCACCTGGCGCGACGACCAGTACGACGTGCAGGGCTGGCTGCTGTCGCCCAAGGGAGCGTCGGACGACCCGAACGGTGCCAAGGGACCGATGATCGTGTCCGTGCATGGCGGCCCGTCGGCGGCCAACATCCCGAACTACCTCACGTCGCGCGGCGAGGAGCTGTTCCTGCTCCGGGCCGGCTACCGCGTGTTCCTGCCCAACCCGCGCGGCTCGTTTGGGCAGGGCGAGGGGTTCACCGCTGCCAACGTGCGCGACTTCGGCCACGGCGACCTGCGCGACATCCTGTCCGGCATCGACGCGGTGGAGCGCACGGTTCCGGTGGACGACCACCGGCTGGGCCTGACCGGCTACAGCTATGGCGGCTACATGACCATGTGGACGGTGACGCAGACCAACCGCTTCCGCGCCGCGGTGGCGGGGGCCGGCATCTCGGACTGGCAGTCGTACTACGGCGAGAACGGCATCGACCAGTGGATGATCCCGTTCTTCGGCGCGTCGGTCTACGACGACCCGGCGATCTATGCGAAGTCCTCGCCGATCTCCTTTATCCGCCAGGTGCGGACGCCGACCTTCGAGTATGTCGGCGACGCCGACGTCGAGTGCCC
>CAXSHC010000310.1:0-3664 GCA_964236745.1 uncultured Acetobacteraceae bacterium | reverse complement strand
GGCACGGAGGACAACTGCGACAACGCCTCGGAGCTGGCACCCCAGGCCGGCACCAGGCTGCCGCGGGCGATGTCGATCAGGTCGGCCACCACCGCGGTCGCGGTCGGGCCGGCGCCGGCGCCGCGGCCTTCCAGCATCAGCCGGCCGACGAACTCGCCTTCCGCCACCACCGCGTTGAACACCCCCTCGACCTGGGCGATCGGGGCACCGGTCGGCACCAGGCAGGGATGCACCCGGGTTTCCACGCCCAGCTCGCTGCGGCGCGCGATGCCGAGCAGCTTGATCCGGTAGCCGAGCTCGGTGGCAAACGCGATGTCCGCCGCACCGATCCCCCTGATGCCCTCGACGTGCACGGAGCCGAACTCCACCGGCCGGCCGAAGGCGAGCGCCGCCAGGATCGCCAGCTTGTGCGCGGCGTCGATGCCGTCCACGTCGGTGGACGGGTCGGCCTCGGCGTAGCCCAGCGCCTGCGCTTCCGCCAACACCACGGCGAAGTCGCGGCCGGTTTCGCGCATCTGCGTCAGGATGTAGTTGCAGGTGCCGTTCAGGATGCCGCCCACGCGGAGCAGCCGGTCCGCCGCCAGCCCCTCCCGCAGCGCCTTGATCACCGGGATGCCGCCCGCGACCGCCGCCTCGAACGCCAGTGCCACCCCGGCCCGTTCCGCCGTGGCGGCCAGCGCCGCGCCGTGGATCGCGATCAGCGCCTTGTTCGCCGTCACCACCGGGCGGCGATGCGCCAGCGCCGCTTCCACCAGGCTCCGGGCCGCTCCTTCCGCGCCGCCGATCAGCTCGACCACCACGTCGACATCCGGATCGGAAGCGAGCGCCGACGGGTCGGCGTGCCAGCGCAGGTCCGACACGTCGACGCCGCGCGGCCGGTCGCGATCGCGCGCGGACACCGCCGTCACCTGCACCGGGCAGCCCGCCCGACTCGCGATCAGCCCGGCATTGGCCCGGAGCAGCCGGACCGTGCCGGCGCCCACGGTGCCGAGGCCCGCGATCCCGACCCGGAGCGCTGCCTGCGCCATTACACCCTTTCCAGCTGCGCGTCCGCCACCGTCGGCACCGGCACGCCCTGCGACAACAGGAACGAGCGGATGTTGCGTGTCGCCTGCCGCAGGCGCTGGGTGTTCTCGACCAGGCCGATGCGCACATGGCCCTCGCCGTGCTCGCCGAAGCCGAGCCCCGGCGCCACCGCGACGCCCGCCTCGCGCAACAGCAGCTTGGAGAACTCCACGCTGCCCAGATGCGCGAACCGCTCCGGTATGGGCGCCCAGGCGAACATGGAACCCTCCGGCGGCGGCACGTCCCATCCGGCGGCACTCAGGCCGCGTATCAGCACGTCGCGCCGGTCGCGATACAGGGCGCGCATCTGCTCCACGCAGTCCTGCGGGCCGTTCAGGGCTGCCACCGACGCCACCTGGATCGGGGTGAAGGCGCCGTAGTCGAGGTAGGACTTGATCCGGGTGAGCGCGTTGATCAGGCGGGGATTGCCTGCGGCGAAGCCCATGCGCCAGCCGGCCATGGAATAGGTCTTGGACAAGGAGGTGAACTCCACCGCCACCTCCTTGGCGCCGGGCACCTCCAGGATCGAGGGCGGCGGCGTGTCGCCGAAATAGATCTCGGCATAGGCGAGGTCGGACAGGATCCAGATCTCCTCGCGCCGGGCAAACGCGACCAGCTCGCGGTAGAAGTCGAGATCGGCGACGTAGGCGGTGGGGTTGGACGGGAAGTTCACGATCAGGGCGGTGGGCTTTGGCACCGAATGCCGCACCGCGCGGTCAAGTGCGCGCAGCATGTCCTCGTCCGGCCGCGCCGGGATGGAACGCACGGACGCGCCAGCGATGATGAAGCCGAACTGGTGGATCGGGTAGGATGGGTTCGGCACCAGGATGGTGTCGCCGGGGCTGGTGATCGCCGCTGACAAGTTGGCAAGCCCTTCCTTGGAGCCCAGCGTCGCCACCACCTCGGTTTCCGGGTCGAGCGTCACCCCGAAGCGGCGCGCGTAGTAGCCGGCCAGCGCGCGTCGCAGGCCAGGGATGCCCTTGCTCACCGAATACCGGTGCGAGCGCGGGTCGGCCACGGTTTCCACCAGCTTCTGCACGATATGCGGCGGAGTCGGGCTGTCCGGGTTGCCCATGCCAAGGTCGATGATGTCGGAGCCACGGTGACGGGCCGCGGCCTTCGCCTTGTTCACCTCCGCGAACACGTAGGGCGGCAGGCGACGTATGCGGTGGAACTCGTCGGTCATAGGGGGAACTTCGCGATGCTTGGGAGCGGAACGGTTCAGTCTACCAGACCCGCGCGCGCCCCGCGACCGAATGCGTCCGCCCGTATGCGTATGGCACTTGCCGGAACCCCTTGCCGTTCCAGCGCGTCGGCGACGCTTCTGGCCCGCAGCGCGGCCAGCGTCAGCGCCTGCGCCTGGTCCTGCGGCGAGTCGGAGCTTGCTTCCCCGTAGCCGTGCACGAAAACGCTGTCGCTGTCGCTGCCGCGATGCGCCGCGATCTGGCGCAAGGCGTCGGATTGGCCCGATCCGAGCACGTCGGAGCCGGCGGCGAACTGCAGCATGTCGCCCGGTTCCTGGGCCAGCGCATAATGCGGACGCGGCGGCGGCACGTAGGACGGGGGCGGCGGCATCGACAGCCCCGGCAGCCCGGGCGGCGGCGGCGGAGCGTCCGGGATCGCTGGCAGCACCACCGGTGTGCCCGCATCCGTGCCGGACACCACCGCGGGCATGGCGAGATCGGCCGTGTCGCCGGTAGCGCCCGCGGCGGCGGGAACAACGGGCACGGCGGTGGCATGCGTCGCCGGCGGCGGCGGCGCGTCCGCCGCGTCCAGCGTGGCTGAAGACTGGGCCGGGTTCGGTGCCGGCGCGGGCGTGACGGCCCGGGCGGCGGGAAGGGTCGCGGCCGGAAGCGGCAGCGGATCGTGCGCGTTCAACCGCGCCGACAGGTTGCGCTGCTCGACCAGCTGCTCCGTCACGGAATGGCGCAGCTCCGCCGACGCCACCTTGGGTGCCGCGGCCGGCGTGGTGCCGATAAGGGGGTAAGGATCATCGACACCGGGCGGCGGCGGACGCTGCTGCGCGATCGCGCCGCCTTCGAGCTGGTGCCACCAGGTCACCGGCGTGTCCACCACGTCGCGATGCGCGCACCCGGCCATCACGGCCGGCAGCAACAGGCAGCACCCGACGTTCCGGACCCGTGCGCTGCTCCGTGCCTTGTTCATCCCCACCCTCATCCGCGACCGGCGACGGAAGCCGGCCGGTGCGTCGCCGCCCGTCAGGTGCCACTGTTACCCCCGGCGGACGGCCGGGAGAAGCGGGGCACAGGTCTCAGGCCATCTCGCGCGCACCGGCAGCCGACCAGACGGGCTTGTGACAATCAAGCGTGGGCCGGTCGGGCAGAAGACGGCCGGGCAGGAAACGGCCGGGCACGGGACGATCGAGCACACGCCCGAAGATACGAACACGGCGCAGGTGGAGCGGGCCGGCAGGCCCCAGCCTGCGCACGCGGACGTGCCGCGCGACCAGCGGGGGATCGAACGAGACGGTCCACGGCCGCTCGAGGTCGCTCGACACCTCGTCGTCGTCGAGCTTGGCGAACCGCGTGGTCCAGGCATTCCCGTCGGTGGAGATGTCGATGGCGAAGCGCTGGAAGCG
>CAXSHC010000309.1:0-3668 GCA_964236745.1 uncultured Acetobacteraceae bacterium | reverse complement strand
ATCCCGCCCGGAACCCGCTTGTCCGCCGCCGACACGCCCGAGTACAAGCAGGTGGCGCCGTTCTCCGAGTTCGTGGTGCAGGCGATCCAGCATTCCAACCCGGACGGCCAGACCCAGAACCCGCGGCCCTATGTCGGCGCGCAGTTCGCCGACATCCCCGAGTTCCAGGCGATCGGCACCTCGGTCGGCCAGACCGTGGCCGCCACCCTGACCGGCTCCACCAGCGTGGACCAAGCACTCAGCTCGGCCAACGCTGCCACCAACCGGACTATGCGTCAGGCCGGCTACGGCAAGTAGGCACCACGGCGACGCCGGCCGGGCTCAATCCCCGGCCGGCACCTTCACGCGGGGTTCAGCCGCGGAACGACGAGCGCGGATAGGTGCCGAGGATGCGCACCAGGTCGGAAAAGAAGCCGAGCTCCACCAGCGCGTGCGCCAGTCCGGCATCCTCGGGATGCCCCTCGACGTCGAGCAGGAACTGGGTCGCGGAGAACACCCCGCCTTCCATGTAGCTTTCCAGACGGGTCATGTTCACCCCGTTGGTGGCGAACCCTCCCAGCGCCTTGTAGAGCGCTGCCGGCACGTTCCGGACCCTGAACAGGATCGTCGTCATGATGCCCGGCCCCGGCGGCGGGATCATCGTGTCGCGGGCGGCGACATAGAAGCGGGTGGTGTTGTGCGCCTCGTCCTCGACGTTGCGGCGAAGCACCACCAGCCCGTGCAGCTCGGCCGCGAGCTCCGACGCGATCGCCGCATCCTCCGGCCGCCCCCATCCCGCCACCAGCGCCGCGGCGCCGGCGGTGTCGGATTCGATCACCGGCTCCGCGCCCAGCTCCGCCACCAGCCGCCGCACCTGGCCCAGCGCCACCGGATGGGTATGCAGGCGCCGGATGCCCGCCACCGTGCTGCCCGGAACGCCCAGCAGGCAGTGCTCCACCCGCTGGAAGTGCTCGCCCACGATGTGCAGCCCGCTGCCCGGCAGCAGCGCATGGATGTCCGGCACGCGCCCGGCGAGGCTGTTCTCGCAGGCCAGCATCGCCAGGGTGGCGCGGCCGTCGTGCACCGCCCCGATCGCGTCGGCGAAGGTGGGGCACGGCACGGTCGGCTGCCCGGGATAGGCGGTGCGGCAGGCGAGGTCGGAATAAGCGCCGCGCTGCCCCTGGAACGCGATGGCGCCCGTGGGCGCATCACCGGAAACACGTCCGGTCGCGTCGGGCTGAAAAGGCGGGGTGGACTGGGGCATGGGGCGGTCCGGGTTGTTCCGCCGGGCTGCATCCCATAGGCTCCCGCGCACGGCAAGAAACCGTCTGCGTGGTGCCGCCGCGCGGGCGCGGGCGGCATGCGGCGGGTCTTCATGGACAGCATCGAGATCAACAAGATCGCGGCGGCGGGGCTGTGCGCCGCCCTGGCGCTCGGCGGCTCGGTGCTGGCCGCGACCCTGCTGGTGCCGGACAATCGTCCGGCGCGGCCGGCCTTCGCGATCGCAGGCCTGGAGCCGGACACCGCGGCGCCGGCCGGGCCGCCGATCGGGGTGCGGCTGGCCAGCGCGTCGGCCGCGCATGGCGCGGAGCTTGCCGGCAGCCTGTGCTCCGCCTGCCACGGCTTCAGCCAGGGTGGTGCTGCGCAGGTCGGCCCGAACCTGTTCGGCGTCGCCAACCGTTCGGTCGCCGCCGCGGCGGATTACGAGTATTCCGACGCGCTGAAGCGGGTCGGCGGACGCTGGACCCCGGCACGGCTCGACGCCTGGCTGTTGCGGCCGCAGGGCTTCGCGCCCGGCACCAAGATGGGATTCGCCGGCATCGGCGACGCGAGCCCCCGGGCCGACGTGGTCGCCTACCTGGTCAGCCTGTCGGACACCGCGTCCGTCGCGCCGTCGGCAGGCGGCGGCTTCGCGTCGCTGGTGGCCTCGGCCGATCCGAAGGCAGGCGCCGCGACGGCCGACGCCCAGTGCAGCGCCTGCCATTCCTTCGACAAGGACGGCGGCGCGACCGTGGGCCCCGCCCTGCACGGCGTATTCGGCCGGGCGATCGGCCAGGGCGCGGACTACAGCTATTCCGCTGCGTTGTCCGGCCATGGTGGCAACTGGACGGTCGCCGCATTGGACGACTGGCTGCGCAACCCGCGCCACTTCGCCCCCGGCACCAAGATGGGCTTCGCCGGCATCGCCGACGACAAGGCGCGTGCGTCGGTGGTCGCCTACCTGCGCTCGCTGTCGGACCCGCCGTGATGGCTGATCCTGCCCTGCCCCACCCAGCCTTACCCGACCCAGCGCTGCCCGACCCGGCGCTGCTCGACCCGGCGCTGCTCGACCGCGCCATCGCCGCCGCCTACGCCGCGGTCGACGTCGCCGGCAGCGCCATCCGTCCGTTCTTCCGGGCCGGATCCGATGTCGGCCTGGGCGTGGAGCTCAAGGGCGACCAGACGCCCGTCACCGTGGCCGATCGCGCCGCCGAGCTCGCCATGCGCGCGGTGCTGTTTGAACACGTGCCGGAGGCGGGCATCCTGGGCGAGGAGTTCGGGCTGGAACGGCCAGGCGCGTCCCTGCGCTGGGTGCTGGACCCGATCGACGGCACGCGCGCCTTTATCACCGGCCGCCCCACCTTCGGGATACTGGTCGGCCTGCTGTGGAACGGCGTGCCCGTGCTGGGCGTGATCGACCAGCCGATCACCGGCGAGCGCTGGACCGGCGTATCCGGCCGTCCGACCCGCTTCGCTGGCCGGTTCGGCGGTGTCGCCGGCACCCGTCCCTGCCCCGTGCTGCACCAGGCCGAGCTGTCCTGCACCGATCCTGCGATGATGGACGACGCCACCCGTCCCGGTTTCGACGCGCTGGTGCGGGGCGTGCGCCGCATCTCCTGGGGCGGCGACTGCTACGCCTACGGGCTGCTGGCGCTGGGCCAGATCGACGTGATCGCCGAGCGCGACATGAAGGTATGGGACTGGGCGGCGCTGGTGCCGGTGATCGAGGGCGCCGGCGGCTGCGTCACCGACTGGTCCGGCCGGCCGCTCCGCGACGGCGGCGACAACAGCGTGCTGGCACTGGGCGACCCCGCGCTGCTGGACGCCGCCCGGTCGCTGCTCGGCGGCCGATGACGGCTTAACCGGCGTCCCGTGTTACACGCACCGTCCGGTTTCCGTCGGAGCATCCTCATGGCCAGCCCGCTTTCCCTGCCCAAGGACCGCATACGCATCCTGCTGCTCGAAGGAGTGCACGACAGCGCCGTGTCGCTGCTGGCGACCAGCGGCTATGCTTCCGTCACCCGTCATGCGGGCGCCCTGGAAGGTGACGCGCTGGTGCGGGCGCTGGACGGGGTGCACGTGGTCGGCATCCGCTCGCGCACGCAGCTCACCGCCGACATCATCGCCGGCGCCGACAAGCTGATCGCGATCGGCTGCTTCTGCATCGGCACCAACCAAGTGGCGCTGCATGCCGCGGCGATCCGCGGCATCCCCGTGTTCAACGCTCCCTACAGCAACACCCGAAGCGTCGCCGAGCTGGTGATGGGCGAGATCGTGATGCTGCTGCGCCGCATCTTCCCCAAATCGGCGTCCGCCCACACCGGCGGTTGGGACAAGTCGGCCGCGGACAGCTGGGAGGTGCGCGGCAAGACCCTGCATCGTCGGCTACGGCAGCATAGGCAGCCAGGTGTCGGTGCTCGCCGAAGCGT
>CAXSHC010000308.1:0-3674 GCA_964236745.1 uncultured Acetobacteraceae bacterium | reverse complement strand
GCCCCGTCCGGCGTTCCCGGTATTGCACAGCTCCGTGCGCCCTTGTCCGGGGTCGTCGTTTCCGTGGGCGTGACCCAGGGCGAGGCGATCGGGACCACCACGGACGCGCTGACGATCGCCGACCTGCACACCGTCATGGTGATCGCCAACATCCCGGAAAGCGAGGCGACCAGGGTCGCGGTGGACGACCCGGTTTCGGTCAGCTTGGCGGGCGACCAGGGGCAAACCTGGGCCGGACGGGTCTCCAGCCTCGGCGCCCAGCTCGATCCGCAGACGCGGACCCTGCCGGCCCGAATCCGCATTGCCAACCCCGGTCTCACCCTGCGTGCCGGGATCTATGTCGACGTGCTGCTGACCCGCTCGCTCGATCGCAGCGGCGTGGTCGTACCGTCGGCTGCGGTGCAGAGCGTCGCCGACAAGACGGTGGTCTTCACGCCCGACGGGAGCGATCAGGACGGCGACCGGTTCATGGCGCATGACGTCAAGATCGGCATCCGCGATCGCGACACCGTCGAGATCCGCGATGGCCTAGACGCTGGACAGACCGTGGTGACTGCGGGCAGCTTCCAGCTCAAGGCCCTGCTGCGGCAGTCGATGCTGGACCAGGACTAGGCGATGCAGCGCGTCTTCGAGGCACTGGTTGGCCGGCGCTGGCTGGTCATCGTGCTTGCCCTGGCGCTGATCGGCGCCGGCTACTGGAATTTGCGTCAGCTGGCGATCGACGCCGTTCCAGACATCTCGCCTGAGCAGGTCATGGTGCTGACCGAGGCCAAGGGGATGGGACCGCTGGAAGTCGAGCGTCTGGTCACCATCCCGATCGAGATGGCGATGAGCGGGATCCCGCAGATGCAGAGCCTGCGCTCGACCTCGCGGTTCGGCCTTTCCGCCGTGTACATCACCTTCACCAATGCCGCCGAGGTGCAGACCGCACGGGCACGGGTGTTCGAGCGGCTGCAGCAGGCCAGGTCCACGCTGCCGCCCGGCGTCGGCACCCCCGCCGAGGGACCGCTCTCGACCGGACTTGGCGAAATCTTGGAATTCGAGCTGCGCGGCCCCGGCTATACCCCGCTGCAGCTCTACCAGATGCTCAAATTCAAGGTGGCGCCGCAGCTCCAGCTCGTCCCGGGCATCGTCTCCGTCGACATCTATGGCGGCCAGCTCGAGACCTACGAGGTGCGGCTCTCCCCCGAGAAGCTGCGCGCGCGACAGCTCAGCCTGCCGCAGGTGTTCAGCGCCATCGAGGCCAACAACGAGGCCCGTGGCGGCGCCTACATCGAGCGCAACGACGAGCAGGAGATCGTCCGCGGCATGGCGCTCGCCAGGAGCAGGGACGATATCGCCGGCATCGTGCTCAAGGCGTCGCCGGCCGGCGGCGTGCCGGTCACGGTCGGCGATGTCGCCGAGGTGGTGCTGGCGCCCAAGGTCAGGCTCGGCGCGGTTACCCACGACGGCGTCGGCGAGACCATCCTCGGGATCGCCAAGATGCAGTACGGGCTGAACGCGAGCGAGGTGCTGGGCCCGCTGAAGGCGAAGATGCAAACCGTGCAGGCCTCGCTGCCGGCCGGCGTCGAGATGGTGCCGTTCTACGACCGCTCGGACCTGATCCATCGCGCGATCCACACCGTCGAGCATAATCTGGTCGAAGGCGCCGCGCTGGTCGTGGTGATCCTGCTGCTGATGCTGGGCGGGATACGCGCCGGACTGATCGTCGCGACCGTCATTCCGCTCTCGATGATGATCGCCTTCGCCGGAATGCGCGCCTTCTCGATCCCGGCCAACCTGATGAGCCTGGGTGCGATCGATTTTGGATTGATCGTCGACGGCGCCGTGGTCCTGGTCGAGAACGTCCTGCGCCGCCAATCCGCCGAGGCGCCCGACGATGACGACGACCAGGACGATCAGGCAAAGGCCGACGCCGCCGATCCGGTTCGGATCGTGCCGATCGCCGCGACGCAGGTGGCGCGTCCGGTCGCCTTCTCCGTGCTGATCATCGCCGCGGTCTATCTGCCCGTGCTCTCCTTGCAGGACATCGAAGGCAAGACCTTCCGGCCGATGGCGCTGACGGTGATGATCGCGCTCGTCGGTGCGCTTGCAGTCACTATGCTGGTGGTGCCCGCCCTCTGCGCCACCTTCCTGAGCGGCACGCCATCCAGCGGCGACACCTTCGCCGTCCGCTGGGCGCGCAAGGGATACGCGCCGCTGCTCCGCCGAAGCACCGCACATCCCTGGTGGACAGGCGCCATCGCCCTGGTGCTGTTCGCGGGCTCGGTGTTCCTGGCGAGCGGCATCGGCGGCGAGTTCATCCCCCGCTTGCAGGAAGGTGCCATCGTCGTCACCTCCAACAAGCTGCCCAGCATCAATCTCGGCGCCTCGATTCAGACTGCCACCGAGATCGAGAAGGTCGCCAAAAGCCTCCCCGACGTCGTGACCGCCGTCTCGCAGACCGGCAGCGCCGAGGTGCCGACCGATCCGATGGGCGTCCAGAGCACCGACACCTACGTGATCCTCAAGCCGCAGGGGCAATGGACCACCGCGCACACCCAGGACGGCATCAAGGCTGCGCTGGAGAAGAAGCTCAAGGCGGCGATTCCGGGCGTTGCGTTCGAGTTTTCCCAGCCGATCGAGATGCGCATGGATGATCTGCTGCAGGGCGTGCGCTCGGACGTGGCACTCACCTTCTACGGACCGAAGATCGAGACGCTCACGCGCCTGGCCGATAAGTCCGCGACGATCCTCAAGGGCATCAAGGGCGCCGGCGACGTCAGGGCCGAGCGTCTCCAGGGCCTGCCCGCGCTGACGGTGCAGGTCGACCGGCAGCGCCTGGCGCGTTATGGGCTCAACGCCTCCGACGCGCTTTCCGTGGTCGCGGCGATCGGCGGCAGAACCGTGGGTACCATCTACGGAGACGATGGCAGCGAGACACCGATCGTCGTCAGGCTGCCCCCTTCGGCGAGGGCAGACGCGACGCAGATCGCCGCCCTCCCGGTCGGCCTGGCCAACGGCCAGTCCGTGCCCCTGTCCGACGTGGCGACCGTCTCGGTGGCCGACGGCACCTCTCAGGTCCTGCGCGAGCGACTGCAGCGACGCATCGACATCGACATCAACGTCGACGGCCGCGACGTCACCAGCTATGTGGCCGACGCGCAGAAGGCGATCGGCCAGAAGGTAAAGCTGCCACAGGGCTACACCCTGGAATGGAGCGGCAAGTATAAGCATCTGCGCAGCGCGTCGGAACGGTTCTCGATCGTAGTGCCGATGGTGCTCGCCCTGATCTTCCTGCTGCTCTACCTCAATTTCGGCAGTCTTAGGCTCGCAACACTTATCTTTCTCAACGTTCCGATGGCCGCGACCGGCGGCATCGTAGCCCTTGCGTTGCGCGGCATGCCGTTCAGCGTCACCGCCCTGATCGGCTTCATCTCGACCTTCGGGATTGCCATACTCGATGGTGTCGTTCTGTCTAGCTATATTGAGGAGGAGCGGGCCAACGGCGCCGATGCCGCGGAGGCGGCTCGCAGTGCGGCGGAAAAACGCCTGCGCCCGGTGCTGACCACCGCCCTGGTCGCTTCGATCGGCTTCGTGCCGATGGCCATTTCTACCAGCACCGGATCGGCGGTGCAGCGTCCGCTGGCAACCGTCGTAATCGGCGGCTTAATTACCGCAACCCTGCTGACCCT
>CAXSHC010000307.1:0-3699 GCA_964236745.1 uncultured Acetobacteraceae bacterium | reverse complement strand
CGCGAGGGCGCGCTGGTGCTGAACAACATCCTGCTGTGCGCGATCTGCGCGGTGGTGCTCACCGGCACCATGTATCCGCCGTTCGCGTCCCTGCTGTTCGGGCAGGCGATCAGCGTCGGCAAGCCGTTCTTCGACGCCACTGCCGTGCCGATGGCGCTGCCGCTGCTGGGCGCCATGGCGATCGGGCCGATGACGCCGTGGAAGCGGGCCCGGCTCGCCCCGGTGATCCGCCGGCTGTGGGGGGCGGCGCTGCTGGCCGCCCTGGCCGGGCTTCTGGCGTCGCGCGGCGCGTCCGGCGTGCTTCCGGCGCTGGCTCTCGGCCTCGGGGTGTGGGTGATCGCCGCCAGCGCGGTCGACCTGATCCACCGTACGCAGCTGTTCCGGCTGCCGGCGCGGATAAGCCTGCACAGGGCGCGGATGCTGCCGCGCGCGGTGTTCGGCGCAGCCCTCGCCCATGCCGGGGCCGGCGTTTCCGTGATCGGCCTGGCCGGCATGAGCCAGGCCAGCCACGCGATCGTGTCGGTGCACACAGGTGACAGCGTGATGCTGGCTGGCGACCGCTGGACGCTGCTGCGCCTGGACGACCAAGTGGGCCCTAACTACCGCGCCCGCGTCGCTACCATCGCCGTAACCCGGAACGGCCAGGCGGTGGCGACGCTGCGCCCGGCGCGGCGCGACTTTGCCGCCCAGAACCAGACCACCAGCGAGGTGGCGATCCACACCAACCTCCTGTCCGACCTCTACGCCGTGCTGGGTGACGAGCACGGCGCCGGCGCCGCCCATACCGCGGTGCTCCGCCTGCACCGCAACCCGCTGGCGCCCTGGATCTGGCTGGGTGGGCTCCTGATGGCGCTGGGCGGGGGGTTGTCGCTCAGCGACCGGCGCGTACGCGTTGGCGCCCCCAGGCGTGCACGCCTGCCGGCCGCGTTGCCCGCCGAGTGAGCGGGAACCGGACCAGCGGCGTGTTCACCCGGCGCCGGCTGCTGACGCTGGCGCCGCTGGGCCTCGCTGCCGCCGCCGGAGCAGGGTTCTGGGCCATGCTGTCCGGCATGGAGCGCGGCTCGTTCGACCCGCACGACATCCACACCCCGGCGCTGGACCGCGAGGTGCCGCCGTTCGCGCTGCCGGACCAGGCGCCGAGACGCGGCTTCTCGTCGAACGACCTGCGGGCCCAGGCGGCGCCGCTTCTGGTGAACTTCTTCGCTTCCTGGTGCGTGCCCTGCGTGGTGGAAGCGCCGGTGATCGCGTCGCTGGTGGGACAACTGCCGGTGTGGGGCATCGCCTACAAGGACCGGCCGGACGACACCGAAGGCTTCATCAAGCGTTTGGGCAACGCGTCCTATGCTAGGCTTGCCGCCGACCGCACGGGGTTCGCCGCAATCGACTGGGGGGTGTCGGGGGTGCCGGAAAGCTTTCTGATACGCCCCGGAGGCCGCATCGCCTGGCACCTGCCCGGCCCGCTTACGGCGGATGTGGTGTCGGCCGAGCTGCTGCCGCTGCTGGTCCGGCTGCGCCGATGAAGTGGGGCATGGCGCTTCTCGCGATGCTGGCGGCGTCGTGCCTGACGCTGCCGGCGCTGGCGGTGAGCGATCCGGCCGAGATGCTGCCAAACCACCGGCTGGAAGCGCGCGCAGAAGCGATCGGCGCGCGGCTGCGCTGCTTGGTGTGCCAGAACGAGGACATCGAGGACAGCGGCGCCGACCTGGCGCGCGACCTGCGCCACGTGGTGCGCGTCCACGTCGCCGCCGGCGACAGCGACCGGCAGGTGATGGACTGGATGGTGGCCCGCTATGGCGACTTCATCCGGCTGCAGCCGAGACTGACCCCCCTCACCCTGCTTCTCTGGGCGGTGGGGCCGCTCGCGCTGCTGGTGGGGGCGCTGGCCGCGTTCCTCGGGCTGCGCGGCACCGCTGCGTCCGTTCCGGCGCCGCTGGCACCGGACGAGCGCGCCCGGCTCGACGCGCTGCTGCGCTGAGGCTGTTCGTGCCGTCCGGGACCGCCTGATGCTGCTGTTCTGGATCGAGGCGGTGCTGCTCGTCGCGGTGGCCTTGTTGCCGGCGGCGCGTGCGCTGCGCGGCGCGGGAGCCGGGCTGCACGACCGGCACGCACCGGCGCTGGCGCTGCACCGGGCGCAGCTGCGCGAGCTGGAGCGCGACCGTGCCGACGGCCTGATCGATGGCGCCGAGCATGGGTCGGCGCGGCTGGAGGTGGAACGGCGCCTGCTGGCCGCTGCGGACGCCCAGACCCGGGATCAGTCCACGACAACAGCGTCCGCGTCGGCGCACGGCCGGATCGGCGCGGGCGCGGTCGTGCTGGCGCTGGTGTTGCCGGCAGCCCTCGGGCTCTACCTGCTCGGCGGCCATCCCGAACTGCCGGCGCAGCCGGAGCGGCTGCGCATGGCGCAGGCCGAGGCCCGGGCGAAGCAGGACGACGCCCTGATCGCCACCCTCAGGCAGGGCCTGGCAGGGCTCGACCCCGCCACCCCGGCCGCGCGGCAGGGCTTCGTCCTGCTGGGCCAGGTCGAGGCGTCGCGCGGCAACCTCGTGGCCGCCGCCGCCGCTTGGCGGGTGGCGCTGTCGCACGGCTTCGACCCCACCCTGGCGGTGCAGGCGGCGGAAGCGCAGACGCGCGCCGACGGGAGCGTCAGTCCGGCTTCCGCCGCCCTGTTCCGTCGCGCGCTGGACACAGGGCCAGCCGACGCGCCGTGGCGGGAACTGGCCGAACAGCGATTGGCGCAAAGCGAGCATCGCTAAACCGCGCCGCCATCCCCATGTCGAGGGGCATGAGCGATAAGCCGGATACCCAGCCCCCAGCCCCTTCCGCCAACGACAAGGCGCCGCCGCCGCCCGAGGTCGGCGGCCCGAAGGAGGCCGACCCGACCCGCTACGGCGACTGGACCGTCAAGGGCCGCTGCATCGACTTCTGAGGCTCACGCCTTGCCCCGCGCCGTGCGCGGGGTCCAGTCCACCACCGTGCAACGGAAGGCGGGCGGCTTGGGCTGGCAGGAGATCATGTACAGCCCCACCACGTAGACCATGTTGGCCAGCGCGTTGAAACGCAGCGCCATCACCAGCTCGGGTGCCGCGGTGGTCATGATCCAGATGCTGTACACCGCGAACGGGATCGACAACGGGCGCAGGCCCTGGAGCATGAGTCGGAGCGGATTGGCGTGGCCCGGCTTCACCAGCGGGCGCAGGCGGCCGATCGAGACATAGAAGAACGCGGCGAACAGCCAGGTCAGGCCGTTCCACATGCCGTTGCCGAAGCCCATGTGGCCGGTGGCAATCATGGCCACCAGCGAGGCCGCATCCAGCACCACCGCGCCCAGCTGCAGGCTCATGCCGATGTCGAACCCGGACGGCCGCTCCGGCAGCCGGTCGACCACCGGCTGAAACACGCGGTCCAGCAGCCATCCGTCGAACTGGTTGATCCTGTTGGCGACGCTCATGATCCGTGATGTCGGCAGAAGCGCGCCGGGGGTCAAGAGCATGCCCGGCCGGCCGACGACGCGATGTCATCGAATGATCATCGCCGGCGTGTTGCCGGCGCCCCCGTGCTCGGACCAGAAGCTCCGCAACAGCCGGAAGCCGATGCCATGCAGCCCGTCCACGTTCCACGCCTCGATGGCCGCTACTGGATCGCCTTGTGCCTCGCCAGCGTCGCCGGGGCCCATGCCGGCGATGGGGAAGTGCACGGGCT
>CAXSHC010000306.1:0-3707 GCA_964236745.1 uncultured Acetobacteraceae bacterium | reverse complement strand
CGCGCATCCACGCCGACCAGAACCTGTCGGAGGTGGAAGGACGCGTCGCCAGCGTGAAGGACATCTTCGCGCTGATGAACAACGACGAGCTGGAGGAAGCGGGCGAGCGCTACCTGCCGGTGGCGGGCGGCGCTCCGGACGGCGCGACGATCGAGGCCGCGACGGGGGCGGCCGGGGATCTTCCGGCAACCGGCGTGCCGGTGCGCGGCATCGTGCTGGCGGCGTCCCAGGGCGAAGCGCTGGGGCCCCTCACCGTGGACCGGCCGAAATGCATGGTGGACGTGCGCGGCCGGCCGCTGCTGGGCCAGCTGCTCGACACCTTGCGGCAGAGCGGCGTGCGCGACGTGGCCGTGGTGCGCGGCTTCGCCAAGAACGCGATCGGCCCAGAGGTGTGGTCGCAGGGGGGGCCGGAAGGCGGCCTGACCCTGCTCGACAACGACAACTACGCCGATACCGGCGAGGTCGCCTCCCTGCTGCGCGCCGCCGACCGGCTCGACGGCGAAACCGTGCTGGTCTACGGCGACGTGCTGTTCCGCCGCTACATCCTGGACGCGCTGATGGGGGTGGACGCCGACATCGTCATCGCCGTGGACGCGCTGCACCAGCGCGCGGAAGGCGAGCCGGGCACGCACAACCCGTATCCGGGCGACCTGGTGCTGGCGGACAAGCCGTTCTCCACCAGCTACCTCGACGACACGCCGGCAATCCTGCGCGCCATCGGCGAGGTGCATCCCGCCGACAGCATGGGGGAATGGATCGGGCTGATGCGGCTGAGCGCCAAGGGGGCGGTTCTGCTGCGCGACGAGCTCGCGGCGATGCAGGCCGATGGCAGCGCCGCCCGGTCCGACATCCCGACCCTGCTGAAGCGGCTGTCAGCCAAAACCCCGGTGGCGGTCCACTACATCAGCGGCCACTGGCTCGACGTCGACACCATGACCGACCTCGCGGACGCCCGGAACTTTTCCTGAGCGCCGCCCGCTGACGCCGGCAGGAACCACCGGACCGGAGGGGATCCATGCGACGCTTGTTCCTGTTGCTGTGCTGCCTGCCCGGGCTGGCGTCCTGCGGGGCGGCGACGGCCCATCTGGCCGGCGAAACCGATGCCGCCTGCATCCACAGGCTCTACGATTATCCGGCCCGGGCAGAGCCGTTCCAGACCGCGGCCAACAGTTGTGCGCCTGGCCGCACCGTCGACCTGACCGGCGACCACTACTTCCAGCTGCTCGCGACCAGCCTGAACGTGCCCTTCGTCAACCGCGACCCGAAGCGCGGCGACAGCATCGTGCTGACCGGCAGCCGCATCCCGCAGCCCACCGACCAGGTGCCGCCGCCGGAGCTGTCGCTGCACTGACCGCGCAGCCGGCACAGGTTTCCAAGGGGGTGGCATCCGGTCTAATCGACCGGCCATGATCCAGGCCCAGGACTTCCTCGACCAGGCCGCCGCGTGCGGGCTCGACTTCTACAGCGGCGTGCCGTGCTCGTTCCTGACCCCGATGATCAACCGGGTGATCGGCGCGGGTGCCGCAAGGGCCGCACCCGATGCAGGGGCCGCACTCGACTATGTCGGTGCCTCCAGCGAGGGCGAGGCGGTCGCGATCGCCTCCGGTGCCTGGCTCGGCGGCCGCGGCGGCGTGGTGATCTGCCAGAACTCCGGCCTCGGCAACTGCGTCAACCCCCTGACATCCTTGAACGCGCCGTTCCGGATCCCGCTGCTGCTGATCACCACATGGCGCGGCCAGCCAGGGCACCCGGACGAGCCGCAGCACGCGCTGATGGGGCAGATCACGCAGGCGATGCTCGACTTGTGCGCGGTGACCAACCGGCCGTTCCCTCGCACAACGGCGGAGATCGGTCCGGCGCTGCAGGCGGCGACCGACCGCTTCAACCGCGACGGGCTGCCGTTCGGGCTGGTGATGCAGCAGGACAGCGTATCGGGGGAGACGCTGTCGGAACCGTCCCGGCCGCCGCTTCCGCCCGGACGCTGGACCGACCTGCGCCGGCACGGCGAACGGCCGGCCCGGGCGGTGCTGCTGCAAAGCCTGCTCGGCGTGCTTCCCTCCACCGCGGCGGTGATCGCCACCACCGGCAAGTGCGGCCGCGAGCTGTTCACCCTGTCGGACCGCGAGCAGCACCTCTACATGGTCGGCGCCATGGGAGCCGCGTCCGGCCTCGGGCTCGGCGTGGCGCTGACGGCGCCCGAGCGGCCCGTGGTGGTGGTGGACGGCGACGGGGCCGCCCTGATGAAGCTGGGCACGATGGCCACGATCGGGGCAAGGCAGCCCCGGCGCCTCCTCCACGTCCTGCTGGACAACGGGGTGCACGATTCCACCGGCGGACAGGCCACCACGTCGGCCTCGGTGGACTTCGCGGCGGTGGCGCTTGCCTGCGGCTACCGGGCCGCCTGGTCGGTGGACGACCGGAACGGTTTCGAGCAGGCCGTGGCAGCAGGCTTGGAAGGAAACGGGCCGTCATTGATCCACGCGCGCATGGCGCCGGGATCCATGTCGGTGCTGGGCCGGCCGACGGTGCCGCCCCATGCGGTGGCACAGCGCTTCCGCGCCTTCCTGTCTGCAGACCAGAACGACAACACGGGCTGAAACGACAAGCAGGGCGTCCCGTCGACCGGAGCGCCCTGCCTGCAACGTGGCCCGGGATGATCGCCGTGGCGATCATCCCGGAAGCGGATCACGGAACCTCGGTGCGGGACGGCAGTCCGTTGCTGGAAAGGCCGGTCGTGGTGGTGCCCGTCGCGGTGCCGCCGGTCAGGCCGGTGGTGCTGCCGGACACATAGGGCTCGGCCGTCTCGTCGTGCCGGGTCCAGCCGCCGCTCTGATACTCGCTGCGCCGGGTGGTGGTGTTGATCGCGGTCTGGCCATCCATGATCGACTCGATCGTGGGTGCCTGCGACTCGTCTGCGCGCACCGTGACCAGGTTGCCGCCGCGACGCACCGTCTCGGCATAAACGTGCGCGTCCTCGTCCGGCACGCCGGCACCCGTCAGCGCGCCGACCAGGCCGCCGGCACCGCCGCCGACCGCAGCTCCCACGCCGGCGCCGGTCAGGGTGGCGATCAGCCAGCCCGCCGCCACCACCGGGCCGACGCCCGGGATCGCCAGCGAGCCGATGCCGGCGAGCAACCCGGCGCCGCCGCCCAGCACGGTGCCGATAGTGGCGCCGGTGCCGGCACCCTTCTCGGTCTCCTCGTCACGCGGAAGATCGGTCCCGGTTCCGGTGGCCCCGGTTCCGGTGGCGCCGACCGGTCCGGTACGGGCGCCTTCCTGGCCGACCAGGCTGATGTCGCTGTGCGGAATGCCCGCCGCTTCCAGCGCGTTGACGACCGTGGTCGCTGCCGAATAGGTCTCGTAGGCGCGGGTTATGGTGCGTTGTACCATGAGCTGCTTCCTTGTTCTCTTGTCGTGTTCAATCGGTGCCGACGCTGCCCTTATAGTCTTCCCATACCTTGACCGCCGAGCCGTTCTGCATGGCGGAGCCATGCCACACGCCCTGATCGTCCTTGGTCAGGTCCTTTATCTTGGTAAAGCCGTGCTTCATGATCCGGTGCCGCGCCTGGCGCATGGTGAAGCTGTTGGACCCGTGCGCCGGCGTGCCGGCATCGGCCGAGGTGGTGGCGACGGCCTGGTTGTGGTCCGGCGCGCTCATCGAGTTCTGGCCCGACGCCGCGTTGCCCATCGAGTTCTGCCCGGTGGCC
>CAXSHC010000305.1:0-3722 GCA_964236745.1 uncultured Acetobacteraceae bacterium | reverse complement strand
CACGGTCACTTCCGCGCCCATGTTGCGGTAAAAGCTCGCGAACTCGATGCCGATGGCGCCGGATCCGATCACCAGCAGGCGCCGGGGCATCAGCTTCGGCACCATCGCCTCGCGATAGGACCAGACCAGCTCGCCCGGCTCCAGCCCAGGCAGCACGCGTGCCCGCGAGCCGGTGGCGAGGATCACGTGCGGCGCCCTCAGGCTCGCGACCGCAGCGCCGTTCTTGGTCACGGCGACCTTGCGCTTCTCGCCGTCGGTGCCGTCCAGCGCGCCGTGCCCGTCGAACACCGCGACCTTGTTCTTGCGCAGCAGGTGGCCGATGCCGGACGATAGCTGCTTCGCAACCCCGCGCGACCTTTTGACCACCTTGTCCAGGTCGTAGCGGATGTTGTCTGCGGCGAAGCCGAACTCGTCCAGGTTGTGCAGCAGGTGGTTGATCTCGGACGAGCGCAGCAACGTCTTGGTCGGGATGCAGCCCCAGTTCAGGCAGATGCCGCCGAGATGGGTGCTCTCGACCGCGACCTTCATCTTGAGCTGTGCGCCGCGGATCGCGGCGACATAGCCGCCGGGCCCGCCGCCTATGACGACCAGGTCGAACTCTGTTTCAGCCATTGTCTCAGATCACCAGGCTCAGCGGGTTCTCGACCACGCTCTTGAACACCGACACCCATTGCGCCGCCAGCGCGCCATCCACCGCGCGATGGTCCACGGACAAGGTCGCGGTCATCACGTTGGCGATCTCGATGCGGTCACCGTCCTTGCTCGCGCGCACCACCGGCCGCTTCTCGCTGGCGCTGACCGCCAGGATGCCGGCCTGCGGCGGGTTCAGGATGGCGGAGAACTGCTTGACCCCGAACATGCCCATGTTGGAGATCGAGAACCCGCCGCCCTGGAACTCCTCCGGGCGCAGCTTGCCCTCGCGCGCCCGGGCGATCAGGCCGCGCGCCTCGGTGCTGATCTGCGCCAGCGACTTCTTCTCGGCCGAGCGCACGATCGGCGTGATCAGCCCGTCCGGGATCGACACCGCCACCGAGATGTCGACGTCCTCGTACTCGATGATCGCTGCGTCGGTGTAGCTGGCGTTGACCTTGGGCACGCGCACCAGGGTGACGGCGCAGGCCTTGATCAGCATGTCGTTGACCGACAGCTTGAACGAGCCCGCCCCTTCCGGCGACGCGTGGTTGAGCTGGCCACGCAGCGCCAGCAGCGCGTCCATCTCCACGTCGATCGACACGTAGAAATGCGGCACGAACTGCTTGGACTCCGACAACCGGCGCGCGATCACGCGGCGGATGTTGGAGTTCGGCACCACCCGGTGCGGCGCCGTGATCGGCACCGGCGTCGGGCGCACGGGAACCGGGGCCGGCGCCTGCGGCGGCACGCCGGCCTGGGACGACACGCCAACTGGAGCCGGTGCCGGGGACGCCTGCTTCGCCGCTGCTTGCTGCGGCGCGGCGCGTGCCGCTTCCACGTCGGCTCGGATGATGCGGTTGTTCGGCCCGGAGCCCTTGATCGACGACAACGCCAGTCCGGCTTCCCCCGCCAGCCAGCGTGCCAGCGGCGAGGCGAACACGCGGCTGCCGCTGTCGCTGGTTCCGGCCGGAGCCGACGCGTCAGGCGAGGCCGCGGTCGGCGCCGGATGGATCGCGGCAGGCGGCGCTGACCCCTGGCTGGTCGGCTCTGCCGCCTGCTTCGGTGCTTCCGCCTTCGCGCCACCGTCAACCGCGTCCGGCACCGCCTCGCCGTCGCTGACCAGGATGCCGATCGGGGCGTTGACCTTCACCCCTTCGGTGCCGTCGGCGACCAGGATGCGGCCGAGGATGCCCTCGTCCACCGCCTCGACCTCCATGGTTGCTTTATCGGTCTCGATCTCGGCGATCACGTCGCCGGACGCGACCGGGTCGCCTTCCTTCTTCAGCCAGCGCGCAAGCGTGCCTTCGGTCATGGTCGGCGACAGCGCCGGCATGAGGATGTTTACGGACATCGGCGGGACCTCAGACCAGCTTCTTCACGGCGTCGACCACCCAGTCCGGCTGCGGCAGGGCGAGCTTCTCCAGGTTGGCGGCATAGGGCAGCGGCACGTCCAGCCCGTGCACCCGCACCGGGGGGGCGTCGAGCCAGTCGAACGCGTGCTCGACGATCTGCATCACCACCTCGGCACCGATACCGGCGAACGGCCAGCCTTCCTCCACCGTGACCAGGCGCGAGGTCTTCTTCACGCTTTCGACGATGGTGGCGGTGTCGAGTGGGCGCAGGCTGCGCAGGTTGATCACCTCCGCCTCGATCCCCTGCCCCGCCAGGATCTCCGCCGCCTTCAGCGCCACGCCCACCATGATGGAAAAAGCCACGATGGTGACGGCGCTGCCCTCGCGCTCGACCTTGGCCTTGCCGATCGGCAGCACGAAGTCCGGATCGGTCGGGCATTCGAAGCTTTGCCCGTACAGGATCTCGTTCTCGAGGAAGATGATCGGGTTCGGGTCACGTATCGCCGCCCTGAGCAGCCCCTTCGCGTCGGCTGCGGAATACGGCGCCACCACTTTTAGCCCCGGCACGTGCGCGTACCAGCTGGCGTAGCACTGCGAATGCTGCGCGCCCACGCGCGAGGCGGCGCCGTTCGGCCCGCGGAACACGATCGGGCAGCCCATCTGGCCGCCGCTCATGTAGAGCGTCTTGGCGGCCGAGTTGATCACCTGGTCGATCGCCTGCATGGCGAAGTTGAAGGTCATGAACTCGACGATCGGCTTCAGCCCGGTCAGCGCGGCACCCACCGCCATGCCGGTGAAGCCATGCTCGGTGATCGGCGTGTCGATCACCCGGCGGGCGCCGAACTCGTCCAGCAGCCCCTGGCTGACCTTGTAGGCGCCCTGATACTCGGCAACCTCCTCGCCCATCAGGAACACGTCGTCGTCGGCACGCATCTCCAGCGCCATGGCGTCGCGCAGCGCTTCGCGCACCGTGACCGACGCCGTCGGCCCCCAGTCGCGCTCCGGCGCCGGCCGCGCCAGCTCGGGCGTCTTGGCCGCGGAGGCCCGGTCGGCGATCTCCTTCGGCTCCATGCCCTCGGCGGCGACCTTGGGCATCGCTGGCGCTTCCGCCGTAGGCGTGGGTGCGGGAGCGCTCGACGCGTCCTCGCCGGCGCCCAGCAGCACCGCGATCGGCGCGTTCACCGCCACCCCGTCCGTGCCTTCCTCGACCAGGATGCGGCCGAGGATGCCCTCGTCCACCGCCTCGACCTCCATGGTCGCCTTGTCGGTCTCGATCTCGGCGATGACGTCGCCGGCGGATACCGGGTCGCCCACCTTCTTCAGCCAGCGCGCCAGCTTGCCTTCCGTCATGGTCGGCGACAGCGCCGGCATCAGGACCTCGGTCGACATGAGCCTTCAGGCCTCCACCAGGATGTCGGTCCAGAGTTCGGACGGGTCGGGCTCCGGGCTGTCCTGCGCGAACTGCGCCGCGTCCGCGACCAGCCGCTTGATCTCGTCGTCGGTGTTCTTGAGCACCGCTTCCTCCACGCCCAGCTCCAGCAGCGCACGGCGCACCTGCTCGATCGCATCGTGCTCGCGACGCATCGCGTCCACCTCCTCGCGGGTGCGATACTTGGCGGGGTCCGACATGGAATGGCCGCGATAACGGTAGGTGCTCATCTCCAGCAGGTACGGGCCGTTGCCGGCGCGGCAATGCGCCACCGCCTCGCGGGCAGCCTCGCGCACCGCCACCACGTC
>CAXSHC010000304.1:0-3762 GCA_964236745.1 uncultured Acetobacteraceae bacterium | reverse complement strand
CCGCCGGTCGCGGGTGCCGGCGGCGGCGCGAAGGCGAGCTTGCCGTCGGCTTGCAGGTACAGTGCCTGCCCCTTGTCGGCGCAGGCGACGCAGGCCTGCGGCCAGCTCTGGTAGGTGCGCCAGGTGTCGGTCCCGGTCTGGAACGCCGTCACCGGCGCGATGGTGACCGGCTGGCCGTTGTCCTTCAGGTGGCTGTCCAGGAACGGCAGCATCACGTGGTGGCGGAACCAGGCGCCGGTGTCCTCGCCGTAGTCCAGGGGCCCGAGCGAGGAGCCGTCGCCGTTGGCCTGGCCGTGGAACCAGGGGCCGATCACCAGGTGGCCGGGACCCGCGTTGCCGTCCTTCGGGATGGTGGCCTCGTAGGAGGCGACGGCGCCGTAGATGTCCTCCTGGTCCCACTGCCCCTGCACGAACAGCGTCGGCACCGTGAGCGGCGCCTTTGCCAGCAGCTGGTCCACCGCCTGCCCCTGCCAGAAGCCGTCATAGGCCGGATGCTCGGTCAGCCGGTTCCAGAACGGCAGCTGCTCCATGCCCATCGCCTTGCCGAAGGCGCCGGCGTTCCCGTGCTGCATGTAGATCGAGTAGTCGTCGTGCCCGGGCGCCCACCATTCCAGGTCCGACCCCTTGGTCGCGGTCTGGAGATAGATGTAGTCCATCATCTCCTCGCGGAAGGCGCCGTTGTGGAACCAGTCGTCGTCCTTCCAGGTGTCCACCATCGGGTTGATCGGCACCGCCGCCTTCAGCGCCGGGTGCGGGTGGATCAGGCTCATCAGCACGGTGAAGCCGTCATAGGAGGTGCCGACCGTGCCGACGCGGCCGTTGCTTTCCCGTACGTGGTGCACCAGCCAGTCGATGGTGTCGTAGGCGTCGGTGGTGTGGTCGACGGTGGTGTGGTTGAGCGGGCCCACCACCGGCCGGTTCATCACGTAGTCGCCGCCGGAGCCGTATTTGCCGCGCACGTCCTCGAAGGCCAGGATGTAGCCGTCCTCGACCAGGTCGCGATACAGGCCGCGCACCAGCTCCGCCACGTGCGGGGTTTCCACCCGGCTGGTCATCTCCTTGGCGCTGTACGGCGTGCGGTCCAGCATGATCGGGGCGTGCTTGAGGTTGTGCGGCACGATCAGCACCGCATGCAGCGACACCCCGTCGCGCATCGGGATCATCACGTCGCGTCGGTCGTAGTCGTAGGAGTTCAGCACCGGCTTGAAGTGCTGCGGGATGTCGCCGTCGGATCCCGTGGCAGTGCTGCCGTTGCCGGTCTGGGTGTTCTGTGCGCTGCCCGGTGCGGTGCCGGCCGCCTGCTGCGTCTTGGACGACTGCGCCTGCGCCGCCACCTGCCCGGCAGGCTGGTCGCCCGTCGCCTGCGCATCGGCCGCCGTCAGGCGACCGCCGCCGAGCTGCGCCGCACCGACCAGCGCCACCACCGCCAGCATGGACCATCGTTCAGCCATCGATCTTCCCCGGAACCCAACCGGACCGACTATGTGGCCCGCCCGATCTTGTTGCAACGCGATCGCCGGCGGCTGCTGCTGCTGCTGCTCCTGGTGTATGTTTTGCTTCCGCGCGCTTGAGCGCGGCCGGACCCGTCATCCGACGCTCCGCACCGACGCAGGATGACCCATGGACGACGCCACCCCGATCCTGCCCGCGCACATCGAGGACACGATCCGCTCGATCGCGCGGCTGCACGCCGAGCACCACCAGGCCTCGACGCCGGTGCAGCGGGTGGTCGACCGCGTGACCGGCTTTGTCGGCCGGCCGCGCTTCATCGGCCTTTTCACCGTGGTGATCATGATCTGGATCGGCGCCAACCTGATCGCGCTGTGGACCGGGCACACGCCGATGGACGCGCCGCCCTTTCCCTGGTTCGACAGCCTGGTCGGCATCGGCGCGCTGTATATCGCCCTGCTGATCCTGACCACGCAGCGCCATGCCGACCAGCTTGCCCAGCACAGGGAGCAGTTGACCCTGGAGCTGGCCATCCTGAACGAGCAGAAGACCGCCAAGGTGATCGAGCTGCTGGAGGAGATGCGGCGCGACAACCCCAACCTGCGCAACCGGCGCGATGCGGAAGCGGAAGCGATGGCGGTGCCGGCCGATCCGCAGGCGGTGCTGGACGCGATCAAGGTGTCCCACGCCGAGGCCGAGCTGCTGGAGGAAGGCGGCATTCTACCCGAGGCGATCGGATAGGTTCCGCCACGCCGGGCGGAAGGCGGCGCGGCCTGGCGGCTGCGGGACCGCCGCCGCGTCGTGTCCGACCTGCCGCGCGGGCTTGACGGCGCCGTTCCGACCCCGTTCCGTCGCGCCGGCTTGTCCGGCATAGAACAGGCGACCTCCTGCGACCGGACCCTTCATGACCCGCCCGCTCGCCGTGCTCTACCTCGCGGCCCTGATCGACGCGACCGGCGTCGGGCTGATCATCCCGATCCTGCCCACCGTGCTGCGCCGCCTGTCCACCGGCCCGATCGCGCTGGACTACGGCGCCCTGATCGCCTGCTTCGCGCTGATGCAGTTCCTGTTCGCGCCGGTGCTGGGCGCGCTCAGCGACCGGTATGGCCGACGGCCGATCCTGCTGTTGTCGCTGGCCGGGGGCGCGCTGGACTACCTGCTGACCGGCTACGCGCCCACCCTTTGGCTGCTCTACCTCGCCCGCGTGATCGGCGGCATGACCGCGTCCAACCTCGCGGTGATCTGCGCCAGCATCGCCGACCTGACTCCGCCCGAGGAACGCGCCGGCCGCTACGGCACCATGAACGCGGCCCTTGGCATCGGCTGGATCGCCGGGCCGGCGCTGGGCGGCACGCTGTGACAGGTATCCCCGGTGCTGCCCTTCCTGGCGGCAGCATCGCTCAACGGCGTCAACCTCCTCCTGGCGATCGTGCTGCTGCCCGAGCCGGCGCGGGAGCGGGTTCGGGCGCCCGTGCGCTGGTCCCAGCTCAACGCGTTTGCCGCCCTGATCTGGCTTGGCAGCGTGCGCGCGCTGGCGCCCTTGATCGCGATCTACTGCGCGCTTTGCCTGCTGGGGCAGGTCCCGGCAGCGCTGTGGGTGCTTTATGGCCAGAACCGCTATGACTGGACGCCGTCCCTGGTGGGCTGGTCGTTCGCCTGCTTCGGGCTGTTGTTCTCGTTGTCTCAGGTTCTTCTCGCCGGCCGGCTGACCGCCCGCCTCGGCAACCGGCGCACGCTGCGCGTCGGCATGGTCTGCGACGCTGTCGGCAGCCTGCTGATGGGGCTGTCCCGCCGCGGCTGGATGCCGTTCGCGATCATGCCCCTGCTTGCCGCCGGCAGCATCGGCCAGCCGGCGCTGCAGGCGGAGCTGTCGGGCGCGGTCGGCGAGGCGCGGCAGGGCGAGCTGCAGGGCACACTGTCCAGCCTCGCCAGCTTGGCCTCGGTGGTCGGCCCCCTGCTGGCGACCGCGGGGTATGCCGCCACGCAGGACAGCCTGCCCGGCGCCGCCTGGTTCGTGGCCGCCGCCGGCTACCTGGTCTGCCTGCTGCTCTGAGGTTGTTCCTGTTCTCCCTGCTCCACGGCGCGCGAACGGCGCGCCCGTTCCCTGCGTCGATCGGCCAGCACGGATCGTATGGTGTTGGTCCGCCAACACCGTTTGGCGATTCAGCAGGCTCCGCCGACCAACGTGCTGCGGAGAAGCGATCGGGATGCCAGAAGCTTCAGCCGATATTCCGACTGCGCCTGCAGGTCCACCTCGTTCCCGACGATGTCGATCGCGCTCAGGCCGCTGCGGCACGCGGCGGTCAGGGTCTG
>CAXSHC010000303.1:411-3770 GCA_964236745.1 uncultured Acetobacteraceae bacterium | reverse complement strand
AAACCCCGGACGCGTTCGCGCGCAACCGGCGCATCGAGCTGCGGCTGACCGACCGATAGGGGCTGGCCTTTCACCGGCCAGCGGCGGCTTTTTGTTCCAGGCGTTCCAGCCCTGCCCAACGCTTAACTCCGGCCTGCCGCCCGCGCCGACACACGCGCCAGCCGGTCGACGATCGCGCGGAATGCGTCCTCCGTGCGCGCCTGGTGCTTGAGGCTCGAGCCGGCGAGCGCCAGGAACCGCGCGAAGCCGTCCGTGCCGCCAAAGGCCGTCAGGTCGGCGCCGTCCTGCGCCGCCTCGCGGCCGCGCCTCGCCAGCAGTGCCTCGAACTGCGCATCGAGCCGGGCCACCGGGGCGGCCGTCAGCTCGGCGTCCCGTTGCAGCAGCTCCGCACCGTGCGGGGTCGAGAGCATGTGAAAGAAGCCGAGATCCTTGGCGAGCAGGGTCGCGGCGATGTTCTCCGACAACGGGGCCTCCGGAACCCAGGCCGCCTCCGCGCGCGCCAGCGCGTCGTCGACCACCGACGCCGCCAGCGCCTCGAACAGCGTGCGCTTCTCGGCGAAGCGGAGGTAGAGGGTCGCCCGCGCGATCCCGGCTTCGCGTGCGATGTCCGCCATGCTGGTGCGCTGGAAGCCGTGGCGGCCGAACAGCGTCAAGGCCGCCGCAAGGATGCGCTTCGCACCAATGTCTGGTTGATTGGACATTTAATGTCTATTATGTCTGGATGAGAGGGTGAACGAGGAGATCGTCATGTCAGGGCTCGAACGCGTGCTGGTGACCGGTGGATCGGGATACATCGCGGGCTTCTGCATCGCCCAGCTGCTTCGTGACGGGCTGCATGTCAGCACCACCATACGCAGCCCTGCACGCGAGGCGGAGGTCCGTGCCGCCCTGCGCAAGGTGGCTGACGACGACAGACTCGAGGTCCTGGTCGCCGACCTCGACCTCGACGCCGATGCCGGCTGGCGCGAGGCCTGTTCCGGCTGCTCGGGCGTGTTGCACGTCGCCTCGCCGTTTCCGGCGCGCAGCCCGGGAAACGACGAGGCGCTGGTGCGTCCGGCCCGGAACGGCGCGCTCCGCGTTCTGGAAGCGGCGCGAAACGCAGGCGTACGGCGGGTGGTGATGACCTCGTCGACCGCCGCGGTGGCCTATGGCCATGGCGGACGGTCGCAGCCGTTCACGGAGGCGGACTGGTCCGACCCGCGCGACCGCCGCGACAGCTCCGCCTACGAGCGGTCCAAGATGATCGCGGAGCGGGCTGCCTGGGACTGGCATGCACGCGAGGGCGGGGCGCTGGAGCTGGTCACGGTTTGTCCTGGCGCGGTGATCGGTCCGGTGATCGGCCGCGACTTCTCGCCCTCGATCGACATCGTCAGGAAGCTGATGGACGGCTCGCTGCCCGGTTTGCCGTCGTTCGGCTGGCCGCTGGCCGACGTGCGCGATATTGCCGACCTGCACGTGCGAGCGCTGCGCGCGCCGCAGGCGGCCGGCCAGCGCTTCATCGGGGCCGGAGGGTTCTTCTGGATGGAGGACGTGGCGCGGGTGCTGCGCGAACACGTGCCGGAGGTGGCGGCCAGGGTTCCCCGGCGGCGCCTGCCGTCCTGGCTGGTGCGGTTGTCGTCGATATCCGACCCGGCGCTGCGCGGCCGGCTGTTCGAGCTCGGCAAGAAACGGCCCGTGTCGGCAGACAAGGCGAAGCGCCAGCTCGGCTGGACGCCGCGGAACAACGAGAGCGCGATCATCGACACGGCACGCAGCCTGCTCGCCGAAGGCATCGTCAAGGCTGCAGCGGTGGCGTGATCGCAGCACCTGCGGTCGGGCCGCGGGGCCGGCAGAAGAAGCTCGACGGCGGACCGGCACGCGTCCGAAGAGCCATGACGCCATCTGCCACCGGAAGCCGGGTTCAGGCAGCATCCGGGCGGGCGACAGCCAAGCGGAACCTCAGCTCGGCGCGCCGACCACCTGCGTGTGCAGGTGCTTCAGGCGGCCGGCGCCGTCCTCGATCATCGGGTCGAGCCGCAGCACGCGCTCCCAGGCCTCGAACGCTTCGCGCGGCTGGTTCTGCCGCTCCTCGACCGCACTCAGCGCCGACCAGGACAGGACGTCGCCGGGATCGCGGGCCAGGGCGCCGCCGAGATCGGTGATGGCGCCGTCCGCGTCGTCCTGCGTCGCGCGCACCGCGGCGCGCTCGCGCCACAGCAGTGCCTGTTCCGGTTGCAGAGAGATGGCGTCGTCCAGATCGTCATGCGCGTCGCGCAACGCGTTGGACGCCAGCTCGCGCTGCGCGCGGTGCAGCAGGAGAAGCACGGTCGGCGACAAGCGGGAGGTCCTGAGAGCTTCGAGCCGTGCGGCGAGCACGTCGGCCCTGGCGACATCCGGGGCCCGGAGCAGCAGCGCCTCGAGCGAGGCCAGAGCGTGGTCGGCAGGGGGTGCGGCGGAAGAAGCACCGGACGGCGGCGCGGCCGGAGCGGCGGCGGCCATGACGGGCCAGAACAGCAGCGCCGCCCGGAAACGGGTGATGCACCATCGGGCGGCACGGGGCCCCACGGCACGGGCCCGGTGCTGCGCGGCGGCGTGCGGCTGCTTCAGCCCTGGCGGGCCTTCATGCGCGGGTTCTTCTTGTTGATGACGTAGACCTTGCCGTGGCGACGCACCACGCGGCAATCCTTGTCGCGCACCTTGGCCGACTTCAGGCTGTTTCTGATCTTCATGGTCCGACCTTCGTGAGCGGCTGAGCGTCGCAGGAACGCGCGGCATAAAGGCGGCCCCCCGGAGTGTCAATCACGCGTGCCGGTGGGGTCCCGGAGGCGGCAGGTGGGATGGCGGACCAGGCGGGACGCACCGGTGCCGCAGAGCACCCCGCCAGGAAGTTCCCGCCACACCGCAGGGTCGGCCCCCTGGAACGCGTTCGCCACCATCACGGACGGAACCGATGCGGGCAGGTGGAAGCCGGTATCGTGGCGTTCGGCAGGCTCCACCACGACTTCGTCGACCATGACACCATCCTGCATGGCGTGTCGCCCCGACAACGAGTTCGTGCCCATGAAGCGGTGCCTGCACCACCCCTGCCTGAACGCGCTGCCGATGCCGGCCGACATCAAGCGGGAGCGGTCGGCTTCCGCCGGCCTGCTACCGCGCACGAACAGCGTGGCGCTGCGCACGACGTTCCTGGTCGATCCGGACGGGATCGTGCGCTACAGGTGCTTGACGCGCCGCAAAGCCACGAGCCATGCCCGTACAACCGGAACAAGGGCGGGGACACCTTCACGCCGCCCCGACGTTTCGGGGTATCGACCTGTTTCCCGCTACTTCCAAGGAGCGTTCGATGTCGATCGAGACCCTCAAGGCGCGCATCCCCGATT
>CAXSHC010000303.1:0-401 GCA_964236745.1 uncultured Acetobacteraceae bacterium | reverse complement strand
ATTACGCCAAGGACCTCAGGCTCAACCTCGGCTTGGTCGCCAACGAGACCCTGCTCACGACGCAGCAGCTGGCCGGCACGTTCCTGGTGTCGGCGCTGGCGTCGCGCAACGCCCTCGTGATCGAAGCGATCGCCGCCGAGTTCGGGCCCAGGCTGAGCCCCGAGGCGCTCGCCGCCGCCAAGGCAGCCGCGTCGATCATGGGCATGAACAACGTGTACTACCGCTTCGCGCACACCATGGGCGGCGACTACGCCACCCTGCCCGCCCGGCTGCGCATGAACGTGATCGGCAAGCCCGGCGTGGACAAGGTCGACTTCGAGCTGTGGTCGCTCGCGGTGTCGGCCATCAACGGCTGCGGCATGTGCGTGGAAGCCCACGAGAAGACCGTGCGCGCGCATGGG
>CAXSHC010000302.1:545-3789 GCA_964236745.1 uncultured Acetobacteraceae bacterium | reverse complement strand
GCCACCCTGCGCCACGAGCCCGATCCCGCTTCCGCCTGCGCCGCCGCGGCGCGCCACCTGCGCGCCCTGACCGGCTTCGACCGCGTGATGGCCTACCGCTTCATGGCGGACTGGAGCGGGGCGGTGATCGCCGAAGCGCTGCGCGACCCGTCGGTGGATTCGTATCTCGGGCTGGTGTTTCCCGCCTCCGACATCCCCGCCCCGGCGCGCGCCCTGTATGCCAGCAACCGGCTGCGCCTGATCCCCGACGCGGCGGCACCACAGCTGCCGCTGCACGCCGACGCCGACGCCGCAACCGGCCCGATCGACCTGTCCCGCGCGGTGCTTCGAGGGGTGGCGCCCGTGCACCTCCAGTACCTTTCCAACATGGGCGTGCACGCCTCCATGTCCGTGGCGATCGCCCTGCCGGAAGCGGACGGGGCGACGCGGCTCTGGGGCCTGCTCGCCTGCCACCATCAGGAAGGCCCGCTTTTCATCGGGCATGAGCGCAGGCAGGCGGCGGAAACGATCGCCCACGCCTTGTCCTGGCGCCTGGCCGAGCTCGCCGAGCGGGACGAGCTGCGCCGCGCGGAAGCCATGCGCCGCGCCTTGTCGCCATTCCTGCTCGACCCCGACGCCGGCTTCCTCCGCTCCGGCCCCGCGTCCACCGCCCCCGACGTTCCCACCTCCGCCCCGGAACTTTGCACGCCGGACATGCCCGGTGCGGTGGACGCGCTTCTTGCCGCCTGCGAAGCCGCCGGCGTCGCCGTGCTGGCCGGGGAAGAGTCGTTTGCCGTCGGCACGCTGCCGCCGGCGCCGGTCCTGAACCAGCTCGGCGCATGGCTCGACCAGGCCGAACCGGGTCGGGTTCTGGTCACGGACCGGTTGCCCGTGCTGCTGCCGCCGGAACTCGCCGCGGCGCTGGACGCGGCCGGACCGGAGCAGGCGTCGTGCGGCCTTCTGGCGGTGCCGCTATCGGAACGGAACGGGGAAGGCGATAACGGGCCCGGCGGCTGGGTGCTCTGGTTCCGCGGCGAGCTGCGGCGCGAGGTGGTCTGGGCCGGCCACAAGCCGGACAGCCCGGACCCGGCGGCGGTGCTCACCCCGCGCGCCTCGTTCGCTGCCTGGCGCGAGCAGGTGTCCGGACGCTCCGCCGCCTGGCCGGAAAGCGGCGTCGCCGCCGCCCGGCTGTTCCGCGACGCGGTGGTGTCCTTCCTTGCCCGGCGCAGCCTGCGTGTCGCTCAGGCCAACGCCGAGCTGCGCCGCCGCAACGAGACCATCCGCTTCTTTGCCGACGCCGCCACGCACGACCTGAAGGAACCGTTGTGGCAGATCCAGGTGCTGTCCGGGCTGATCCGGGACGGGCTCGGGGAGCTGTTCGGCCCGCCCGCCGCGGGTGCGCCGCCGCGCCACCCGGCGCACGAGGCGCTGGCACGGGAAGCGGCCGAGCTCGACATGGAAACCATGTCCGGCCTGGTGGTGGGCTCCGCTGGACGGATGCGCGCCATGATCGACGACCTGGCCCGCTTCGCGGTCGCCGGGCGCGATCCGGACCGGGCCGAGCCGGTGGCGCTCCGCCGCCTGGCGGACGAGGCGCTGGCCGACCTGGGCGCGCCGCTGCAGGCGGCGCCGGACGCCACCATCGACCTCGGTGGGCTGGACGGGATCGTCACGCGTTGCGACCCGCTGCAGCTGCGTCGCGTGTTCCAGAACCTGTTCTCCAACGCGCTGAAATACCGGCACCGGTCGCGGCCGCTCGCGCTGGCCGCACGCGCCGGACGTGCCGGGCTCCTGGTACGCGTCACCGTGGAGGATAACGGCGTCGGCATCGATCCCACCGAACGGCTGGCCTTGTTCGAGCCGTTCCGCCGCTTCCGCCGCGACGACGCCGCCACCGACGAGGGCCTCGGGCTCGGCTTGTCCATCTGCCAGCGCATCGTGCTCGCCCACGGCGGCACCATCGAAGCGTTGCCGCTGCAGCCCGGGACGCGCTTCGCCTTCACCCTGCTGGACGCCGACACCGACGCGCTGTCGGCGCTCCCGCACGCCGCACCGCCCCCATGAGCGCGCCTGCCGACGCAGATGGCCACCGCCCCACCATCCTGGTGGCGGAGGACGACGAGCTGCACCGCTTCGTGCTTCGACGGGTGTTCCGCACCGCTGGGCTGGAAGCCGACCTGCGTTTCGTCGGCGACGGGCAGGAGCTGCTCGACTACCTTGAGCGTCGCGAGCCGCATTCGGACGAGCAGGCCTCGCCCTGGCCTGACCTGGTGCTGGTCGACCTGCACATGCCGCGCCTGGGTGGTATCGAGGCGCTGCGGGCGATGCGCGCCAGCCCGGCGCTATACGCCGTGCCGACCATCGTATTCTCCTCGTCCGACCAGCCGCACCACATCGACGCCGCCTACGCGTCCGGCGCCAACGCCTATCTGGTCAAGGTCGGCGACTTCGACGAGCTGGTGGGGCACCTGCGCGGGCTGGTGACGTTCTGGCTCAAGTCGGCGCGGCTGCCGCGGCGCCTGCCGACCGACATACAGGACTGGCTGCCGTGAGCGAGCCGGCCGGGCCCGCGCCGATACGCATCCTGATGATTGACGACAGCGATCCCGCCTTTCTCACCCTGCGCGCAATGCTGACCCCGCGACGTGACACTACCGCCCGCTACGCCGTCTCCCACACCAGCGACGCCGCCGCAGGCCGCGCCGACCTGCGCATGGGCGGCCACGACTGCTACCTGATCGATTACCGGCTGCGCGGCGAGTCCGGGCTCGAGCTGGTTCGCGACGCCCGCGCCGCCGGCGTCACCCGGCCGATCGTGATGCTGACCGCATCCAACGGGGTGGAGCGCGAAGCGGCGGAAGCGGGCGCCAACGACTTCCTGGTCAAGGGCGAGTTCGACCGCGCGCTGCTGGAGCGCACCATCCGCTATGCGATCAACAACGCCCAGGGCGTGCAGCGCCTGGCCGAGATGAACGCGTCGCTGGAGGCCACCGTGGCCGAGCGCACCGCGCAGTACGTCGAGGCCAACCGTCAGCTGCTGCACCAGATCGACGCGCGCGAGCGGGCGGAAGCGGCCCTTGTGCAGGCGGAACGGCTGCAGGCGCTCGGCCGCATGACCGGCAGCGTCGCGCACGACTTCAACAATATCCTGACCGCCCTGTTCGGCAGCCTTGAGGTGCTTGGCGAACGCCTGGGCGATTCTGTGGAACCGCGCCTGGCCCGGCCGCTGGCGCTGCTGGCACGCGCGAGCGGGCCGGTGGTGTGG
>CAXSHC010000302.1:0-535 GCA_964236745.1 uncultured Acetobacteraceae bacterium | reverse complement strand
GGCGACCGCGGTGGAGGCGGCGCGGCTCGGCGAGCGCATGGTCGAGGGCCTGCTGGCCTTTGCCCGCCGCCGCCCGGTGGCGCAGCACCTCCTGCGGCTGCAGGCCGTGATCGCGGAGCTGGAACCGCTGCTCCGCATGACCCTGGGCGAGGCGGTCTCGCTCGGCATCGAGACCGACCCGCACCTTTCCCCCGTGCTGGTCGACCGCGAGCAGCTGGAGCGCGTGCTGCTCAACCTCGCGTCCAACGCCCGCGACGCCGCCGCCGACCGTCCGGGCGCCCGCTTCACCTTGTCCACGCGCGACCTCGGCGATGGCACGGTGGAACTGTCCGCCGCCGACAACGGCCCGGGCATGAGCCCGGAAACCCTGGAGCACGCCTTCGAGCCGTTCTTCACCACCAAGACCGGTGGCCAGGGCACCGGGCTCGGCCTGGCGCAGGTCTACGGCTTCGCGATGCAGTCCGGCGGCCAGGCCGCGATCGACAGCTGCCCCGGCAAGGGCGTGCGCGTGCGGCTGTCGATGCCGGCCGTGGAC
>CAXSHC010000301.1:3221-3793 GCA_964236745.1 uncultured Acetobacteraceae bacterium | reverse complement strand
GGTGGAGTCGAAGGTCGAGCAGATCTTGAACAGGACATGTTCCGCGCCGCGGCCACGCAGCCAGTGCTCGGCTTCCAGCGACAGCGACACCGCGCGCCCTGCCTCGATCGAGCGGCTTTTCAGCGACACCACCACGGCATCCACGTCCGGCAGCGCCAGCGAGGCTTGCGGAATACCGACCGTCTGCACCGTGCGCAGCCCGTTCTGGCTCAGAACGTTGGCGAGGTCGGAGGCGCCGGTGTAGTCGTCGGCGATGCAGCCAAGGCGGAAGCTCATGCTGCCGCTCCCGTTCCGCCGTCGCGCCGTCCGGCATAGGGCGCGAACCATCCGAGCCCGTCCAGCGTGCGGCCGCGCGGGCGATATTCGCAGCCGACGAAGCCTGCATAGCCGAGCCGGTCGAGCTCGGCGAACAGGAACGGCCAGTTCAGCTCCTCCCCGTCCGGCTCGTTGCGCGACGGCACGCTGGCGACCTGCACGTGGCCGATCATCGGCATCATGCGCCGCAGCGCCATGGCCACGTCGCCGTGCAGGATCTGGCGGTGGTACAGGTCGAACTGCAGCTTCACGTTCGG
>CAXSHC010000301.1:0-3211 GCA_964236745.1 uncultured Acetobacteraceae bacterium | reverse complement strand
GAAGTAGCCCGGCATGTCGCGCCCGTTGATCGGCTCCAGCACCAGGTCGAGGCCGCGCGCCCCCAGCGCCTCGGCGGCACGGGCGACGGAGCCGCGGTAGGACCGCAGGGCGGCCGGGTCGTGCTTGTCCGCCATCCCCGCCATCAGGTGCAGCCGCTTGGCGCCGCACGCTTCGGCATAGCGCAGCGCCGTGGACAGCCCCGCCTCGAACTCGTTTGCCCGGTCCGGCAGTGCTGCAAGGCCGCGGTCGCCGGAATCCCAGTCGCCGGGCGGCATGTTGAACAGCGCGAGGTCGAGCCGGTTTCGGTTGAGCCGCTCCGCCACCGCTTCCGGCTCCAGCGCATACGGGAACAGGAACTCCACTGCGGTGAAGCCCGCCGCCGCCGCCGCGTCGAAGCGGTCGGCGAAGGGCAGCTCGGTGAACATCAGGGTCAGGTTCGCGGCGAAGCGCGGCATGCTCAGGGTTCCTCGTTCTGCTTTGGCTGGAGCTGGGGCTTCGGCAGCGACAACCCGGCGATCTGCGCATACAGGCGGGCGACGGACGCGTCGTCGTCTCCGCCCATGCCGGCCGACGCGGTCATCAGGAACATCTGCAGCGCGGCCCCCGCCACCGGCACGGGAAAGCGCTGCGCACGTGCCATGTCGAGCACGATGCCGAGGTCCTTGGTGAAGATGTCCACAGCACTTCGCGGGGCGTAGTCGCCGTCAAGCACGTGCGGAACGCGGTTCTCGAACATCCAGCTGTTACCAGCCGACTTCGTGATCACCTCGTACACCCGGCCGAGGTCGAGCCCCTGCCTGGCCGCGAACGCGACCGCCTCGCAGGCGGCGGCGATGTGCACGCCCGCCAGGAGCTGGTTGACCATCTTGAACGCGGCCCCGAGGCCCGCCTCGTTGCCGAGCTCGTAGAGCGTCGCCGTCATCGCTTCCAACGCCGGGCGCGCGGCGGCGAAGGCGGCCGGGCTGCCGGAGGCGAGCATGGTGAGCTGGCCTTCCGCGGCGCGCGCGGCGCCGCCGCTCATCGGCGCGTCGAGGTAGTGCCGGCCGGTCTGCTCCAGGGGCGCGCCCAGCGCCCGCGGGCGTTCCGGCGCCATGGTGGCGGAGGACACGAACACGGCACCCGGCTTCATGCTGGCGGCGCAACCGTTCTCGCCGAACAGCACCGCCTCGGTCTGGTCGGCGTTCACCACCACCGCAATCACGCAGTCGGCCTCGACCGAAGCTTCCGCAGGAGTGGCGCAGATACGCACCCCTTCCTGCGCGAACCGGTCGCAGGCGGCGGGATTGACGTCGTATCCCGCCACGGCGAAGCCCGCGCGCAACAACGACGTGGCCATGCCGCCGCCCATGGAGCCGAGGCCGATCACGGCACACCGCACCGTTGTGCTTCGCTGCTCGCTCATTGCTGCTCCTTTGAAGATGCGTTGCGTCCCAACGCCTTGCCTGGTTGCGCTGCCAACGCCAGGATGCACCGCAGGGCGGAGAACGATGTCATGAACGAGACGAGGCTGCGCGAGCAGATCTGCCTGTTTGCGCGCTCGCTGTTCGAGCGCGGCCTGACGCACGGCTCATCGGGCAACATCAGCATACGCCTGGAGGATGGCGGGCTGCTGAGCACGCCCACCGACGCCTCGCTCGGCTTTCTCGATCCGGCGCGGCTGACGCGGCTCGACCCGTCCGGGCGGGCGCTGTCCGGCGACCCGCCGACCAAGGAGATCCCGCTGCACCAGGCGCTCTACGAAACCCGGAGCGGCGCTGGAGCGATCGTGCACCTTCATTCCACCCATTCCGTCGCCGTGTCCATGCTGCCGGAGATCGATCCGGCCAGCGTGCTGCCGCCGTTGACCGCTTATTCGGTGATGCGCGTCGGCCACACCGCCCTGGTGCCCTACTACCGCCCGGGCGACCCCGCGGTGGCCGGCGCCATCCGCGCGCTGGGCGGCCGCCACGCTGCGGTGTTGCTGGCCAACCACGGCCCGGTGGTGGCCGGACGCACGCTGGAAGCCGCGGTCAACGCCACCGAGGAGCTGGAGGAAACCGCGCGGCTCTACCTGATGCTGCGCGGCCTGAACCCGCGCCTGCTGACGCAGGCGCAGGTACAGGACCTGGTGCAGCACTTCCATCTGCCCGACATGGCGGACGCTGAGCAGCCCGCCCTGGCGCATTCGCACAAGCCCTGAACCGCGTTCAGGCAGCGTTGCGCACCGGCTGATCAAGCAGCGCCAGCCGCTCCGCCAGCCGCTGCATCCCCAGGCGCGGGCTGGTCAGCACCGGGATGGCGACGGCGTCGCCGAGCGCGTCCGCGACCCGGCCCATCGACACCTGCGCCAGCACGATCAGGTCGACCTCGGCCGCCAGCGCCACCAGCTCGCGCGACACGATGGCGTCGTGCCCGGCGCTGTCGCCGGCCAGCAGCGCCTCGAACGCGCCGGCGCACAGGCGCTTGGCGACCTGCACCTGCTTGCCGGACGCCTGCGCGGTGCGCTCGATCAGCCGCGCGGTCGGGTCCAGCGTGGTCTGCACCGTGGCCGCGACGCCGATCCGCGTGGCGCGACTGACCGCCTCCTCCGCCATCGCCACGTCGATCTTAAGCATCGGCACGTCGAGCAGCTGCGCCGCCACCTCCGCCGCCTCGCCCACCGATGAGCAGCAGTTCAGGATCATGTCGGCGCCCATTTCCTGGCCGATGGTCATGTACTGGGCCAGGCGCCGCGTGACGGCGGGCGTCACGTGGCCCGCCGCCATGGTGTCCTTCAGCAGGCTGTCGTCGACCAGGTTGACCAGCCTGACGCCCGGGATCAGCTCGGGCGCCAGCGCGTTCAAGGGGGCAATCGTCACCGGCCCGGTATGCACCGCCACCACAGTTCGTTGCGTCGTCATGAAGGTATTCCCTTGTTCAGGCGATTGACCGCTCAGGATCCGGACTGGACGTAGGAGCGCCAGTTGTGGTTCTCGCGGAAGCCGAGCATCTCGCGCGCCTTGCGGTTCGACAGCAGGCTTTCGAACTCGCCCATCTCGCCGCGCACCGGCACGTCGGGATAGAAGCGTCGAAGCAGCTCCGCGGTCGGCAGGTCCGACGAGGAATGATCGTTGACCGCGTTGAACACCTGATAGCCGAGGCCGTCGGTTTCCACGCCGAGCTTGACGATCTCGCCCAGGTCGCGCGCGTCGATGTAGCTCCAGGCGATGCGCTTGCGGAAGCCGGGCTTGG